>CANJXD010000119.1 GCA_947478535.1 Acetobacteraceae bacterium | reverse complement strand
TCCCCCGGCGCCATCAGCACGACCTTCTCGCCATTGTAGCCGGAGGCGGCGAGCTCGGCCTTGGCCCGTTCGAGGTTGTGCGTCTTCAGGATGTCGCTGCCCTCATCACTGGACAGCGCGGTGCCGCAGGTGAAGACACCTTCGCAGGCCGCCCAGGCATCCGGCTCGTTCCCCGCGACGGCGCGCAGATAGTCCCGCTGGTCCACCGCCATGGCGAAGGCGCGACGGACGCGCAGGTTGTTGAATGGGGCATGCAGGTGGTTGAAGCGGCAGATGGAATAGGTACCCTCCAGCAGGCGCTGGTTGATCACCACCTCCCGGTTCCGCCGCAGCAGCGGCAGCAGGTCGTGCAGCGGGTATTCCCAGTAATCCTGTTCACCGGTCATCAGGGCAGAGGCCGCCGTGGCAGGGTCCGAGATGATGGTCCATTCGACGCGGTCCAGCCGCGGCACGCGTCCACCGGCCAGGCCATCCACCGGCTCCTGCCGCGGGGCATAGCCTTCGTGCTTCGCCCAGACGGCGCGCTGGCCGGGGTTCCATTCATTCGCCACGAAGCGGAAGGGCCCGCTGCCGATGGCTTCGCGCACGGCGGTGAAGGCGTCCGTCACCGCCAGGCGCTCCGGCATGATGAAGGCCGGATTCTGGCTTTTCGCCATGGCGAGCGTGAGATGCGGGAAAGGCTTCTTCAGGCGGAAACGGAAGCGCCGGTCATCCAGCGCGACCAGTTCATCCACCACCGCCGCAAGGGATTGGCCAAATGTGTCCCGAACCGCCCAGCGCTTGATGGAGGCGACACAGTCCCGCGCCCTCACCTGCTCGCCATCGTGGAAGCGCAAGCCGGGGCGGAGCGTGAAGGTCCAGCTTTTGCCCTCATCCTCCACCACCCAGCCTTCCGCCATCTGCGGCTGGGGAACGCCCTTGGAATCGACCGCGACGATCTGGTCATAGACGAGGTAGGCGTGGTTGCGCGTCACCACCGCGGTCGTCCAGACGGGATCGAGCGAGGTCAGGTTCGCCTGGGGCACGACGCGGAGCGTCCGCGCCGCCGCATTCTGCGCGCCCACGACCCGGGGCGACGCCACGGCGGCAGCCGCACCGACCGCCATCAGTCCACGCCTGCCGATCATCGCGGCCTCCTTCACATCAAGAACGCCACATCCACGGCGGAATGCGCCCCCGAGCGGGGGCGCTGGAAGCAGCAGGTCCGGCGCAGGCCCCAGAACAGCGCCATGCCCTTGACGCGGTCCGCCAGGTTGCGGCGATGCGCGGTCATCGACATGTAGGCGCCGACGGGGATGTAGGGCAGTTCATCCATCGCCACCGTCTGCAATTCGCGGGCGATCGCCTTCTGCGCATCGAGGTCGGGGGCCACGAACCAGGCGTCCCGCAACTCCTCCAGCCGCGGCATGCTCGGCCAGCCCGGCCAAGCATTCACGCCATTGCCCCGCAGCGGGAAATGCGCGGAGGGATCGACGAAATCGAAGGAGGAAAAGCTGGTGAACAGCATGCTCCAGCCGCCCTTGTCCACCGTTTCGCGCGAGGTGCGGCGGGTAACGGTGGTGCCCCAGTCCGACAGCGCGATATCGGCATTGAATCCGAGCCGGCGCACGAGGTCGGCGCCGACCTGGCTCATCGCGGAGGGGGCCAGGATGTCGGTCGGGCCGATCAGGCGGATCGGCTGGTTCGTATAGCCGGCCTCCCGCATCAGCGCCTTCGCGCGATCGACACTGCGCGGGCCCTGCAGCGGCGCGATCCCGGCATCATTCGCCAGCGGCGTGCCGGGGGTGAAGACGCCGACATCCTTCATGAACAGCGAGGGATCGGGGCCGACGATCGCGCTCATGAAATCGCTCTGGTCGATGGCCGGCAGCAGCGCCTGGCGCAGCTTCTTATCGGCGAACGGCCCGTGCAGGTGGTTGAAGCGCATGATGCCGATCAGCGGCAGCGGGTCGATCGCTTCCACCGTGATGTTGCGGTTGCGGCGCAGCAGGGTCTGGATCTCGGGCGGCGGCTGCTCGTACCAGTCGATCTCCCCGGTCTGCAACGCGGCGGCGGCGGTCGAGGCATCGACGATGATGTGCCATTCCACGCGGTCGAAACCGGCGATCTTCGGCCCGGCCGTCAGGCTCGGCGTGCCGACCGTCGTCGGGCTGTAATTGGCAAAGCGCTCATAGACGACGAGGCTGCCGGAATTGAATTCGTCGGCCTTGAAGCGGAACGGCCCGCTGCCGACGGTCTCGCGCACTTGCTGGAACGGGTCGGTGCGCGCCATGCGCTCCGGCATGATGAAGGCGGGGCTGTTGGAGACCTGAGCCAGCGCTGCCGGCAGCATCGGGAAGGGCCGCTTCAGGCGGAAGACGATCCGGCGATCCCCGTCCTCATCGAGCGCATCGACGAAGGTCTCCAGCTTCTGCCCGATCGGGCTGCGCTTCATCCACCGCTTGAGGGAGGCGACGCAATCCTGCGCGCGCACCGGTTCCCCATCATGGAAGCGCGGGCCGCTGCGCAGCGTGATGGTCACGCGAAGGCCGTCCTGGTCCACCACATGGCCTTCGGCCATCTGCGGCTGCGGCTGGAAATTGGCGTCCATGCCGTACAGCGTGTCGTAGATCATGTAGCCGTGGTTGCGGGTGATGTTCGCCGTCGTCCAGATGGGGTCGAGGCTGGTGAGGTTCGCCTGCGGCACCATCTTCAGGACGCGGTTCTGGGCGGGCTGGGCGATGGCGAAGCCCGGCAGCGCAGACGCTGTTCCCACGGCGGCGCCCGACTTCAGCAGAGTCCTGCGAAGCATCCTTTTCTCTCCCGTTCCTGAGCCTCTGGCGGGGATGGAACACCGGACCGCGCCGCCCCGCAAGCAGTCGGGGCGCCGGAGTTTCCCCCGACGCCCCGGCAATGCTCACAGGCGAGGCGAAGATCAGGCCTTCTGCACGTTCCAGAACAGCGGCAGGCCCTTCAGCACGCCGCTGATGCCGCGGCGATAGGCCGTCGCCTGGAAATACTGGCCGAGCGGCAGGTACGGCGCCTCCTGGAACGCCACCTGCTGGATCTGCCGCGCCACCGCCTGCTGGGAGGCGAGGTCCGGCGCATCGAACCAGCCCTGCCGCAGTTCCTCGATGCGCGGGATGGTCGGCCAGCCGAACCAGGCCTGCTGGCCATGCCCGCGGAGCGACTGGTGGACGCCGGGATTGAACATGTCGACGCCGGCCCAGAAGGTGCAGAAGATGCTCCAGCCGCCACGATCCGGGGCCTCCCGGCTCGCGCGCCGCTGCACAACCGTGCCCCAGTCCGTCGCGACATAGTCCACATTCATGCCGGCGCGGCGCAGCATGTCGTTGGTCACCTGCGCCAAGGCGTTGAGGGACGGGAAGTCGGAGGCCGCGATCAGCACCACCTTCTCCCCATTGTAGCCCGCTGCCGCCAGGTCCCGCTTCACCTTGTCCATGTCGCGCGGGGAGGTCAGCGCCTCCAACCCGGTCTCGGAGGCGAGCGGCGTGCCCGGCGGGAAGAAGCCGATATTCTCCCGCCACAGGCTGCGATCCGTGCCGATCACCGCCGTCATGAAATCCGCCTGGTTGACGGCGCCGAGCAGGGCCCGGCGGACGGCTGGCTTATCGAAAGGGGCATGCAGGTGGTTGAAGCGCGCCACCGCCATCAGCCCCGTCGGGTCCGGAATTTCCAGCACCACGTTGCGGTTCCGGCGCAGCATCGGCTGCAGGTCACCGGTCGGCTGTTCCCACCAGTCCATCTCGCCATTCTGCAGCGCGGCGGAGGCCGTCGCGGGGTCCGGTGTGATGTGCCATTCGACGCGATCGAGGAAGGTGCGCTTCGGCCCCGCCGTCCAGGTCGGTGTGCCGTCGGCCCGCGGGACATAGCCGTCGAAGCGCGTGTAGACGACGCGCGCGCCCGGGACACGCTCGCTGGCGGCGAAGCGGAAGGGGCCGGACCCGATGATGTCGCCGCGCAGCGGCGTGTTCGGGTCCTGGCTCGCCAGGCGTTCCGGCATCATGAAGGCCACGGGGGTGGAGGGCTTGCCCAACGCCTCGAACAGCAGCGGGAAGGGCCGCTTCAGGCGGAACAGGATGGTCTTGTCATCCGGCGCGGAGAGTTCGTCCGTCACCGTCATCAGCACCTGGCCGAGCGAATCCCGCGCCGCCCAGCGGCGGATCGAGGCCACGCAATCCCGCGCCCGGACAGGCTCCCCATCATGCCAGCGCAGCCCGTCGCGCAGCTTCATGGTGATGCGCTTGCCGTCATCCTCGACGGTGTGCCCCTCCACCATCTGGGGCTGCGCCTTGTAGTCCTGGTCGAAGCCGTAGAGCGTATCCCACACCATGTAGCCGTGGTGGCGGGTGACGTAGGCCGTCGTCAGGATCGGGTCGAGCACCGCGAGATCGGCCTGCGGGATGAACTTCAGCAGGCGCGAGGCGCCGGCCGTCCCCTGCCCCAGCGCGGGCGCGCCGAACGAGGAGGCA
The DNA here is from genome assembly GCA_947478535.1 of Acetobacteraceae bacterium. The sequence continues at coordinate 8,094 of CANJXD010000119.1, read as the reverse complement.
CCGAGGGCCGCGCCGGCCCCGGCCAGCAAATGGCGTCGCTTCATGGTTTCTCTCGCCTCCACGCGTGACACCAGGCTGGGTGGAGCCCGGCTTTCAGACCCGTTAGGGAACAGAGTTACCGGCCGGGATGCAAGAGGCAGCCTGCCCACTCCCCCGCCCCTCCCCGTCCAGGGGTGCCGGAAGCTGCCGCTTTTCGGTCACCATCGCGTGGTTTGTGCGGGCTGGGCGGCGGCGCGATGTTGCGACGCAGCACCCGATTCGCCGCCACAGCGCAGGAACATCCATGTCTGCCCACGTTCCCGGGACCCTCGCAGGGCGCCTGACCCACCTGCTAGCCTCCCGGCTGGGCGCGGCACGGGCGGAGACGCTGATGCAGTTCCTGCGCTTTGGCGTCGTCGGCACGGTGGGTTTCGTGGTCGATACCGCCGTGCTGTACGGCGGGCTCGCGCTGGGGCTTGGGCTCTATTCGGGGCGGGCGGTCTCCTATGTGGCGGCGGCGACCACGACCTGGGCGCTGAACAGGGCCTGGACCTTCCGCGGACAGGGCGATGGGCCGGTGGCCCGGCAATGGCTGCTGTTCCTGCTGGTCAACCTGATCGGCTTCGCCTGCAACTACGGCACCTATGCGGCGCTGGTGGCCGGGGTGCCGACGGTGGCGGCGAACCCGGTGATCGGCGTGGCCGCCGGGGCGCTGGCGGGCATGGTGGGCAATTTCATCCTCTCCCGCCGCTTTGTCTTCGGCGGCGGCCGGGGCTGACCGGCCGGCTGGGGCTGCGGGGCCGGCTGGGCCGGCTGGGGCTGATCGGCGTGACACCGAGGGTTGATATCCCGCCGATGGGGCGCACCTTGGCCCGAAGGGTTGGCCGTGGATACCGCGGATGAAGGTGGGGACGCAGGCGGGGATGCAGGTGGGGACGAAGGTGGAAATTCGGCGATGTGGCAGCCAGGCGACGCGGCGATGACGCTGGGCGAGGGCGGCATCGTGCCCAGCCCCGCGCCGCGCATCGCGGTGCTGATCCCCTGCTACAATGAGGAAGTGGCGATCCCGCGCGTCGTCGCCGCCTTCCGCGCCGCCCTGCCCGGCGCCACCATCCATGTCTATGACAATAACAGCCAGGACGGCACGCGCGCGGCGGCCCTCGCCGCCGGCGCGGTGGTGCGGCGGGAGCCGTTGCAGGGCAAGGGCCATGTCGTCCGCCGGATGCTCGCGGATATCGAGGCCGATGTGTATGTGCTGGTCGATGGGGACGATACCTATGAGGCTGCCGCCGCCCCCGCCATGATCCGCCTGCTGGTGGAAGACCGGCTGGACATGGTGACAGGCATCCGCGTCACGGCGGCCGAGGCCGCCTATCGCCCCGGCCATCGCTTCGGCAATGCGGTGCTGACCGGCGTCGTGCGGATGATCTTCGGCAACCGGATCTCCGACATGCTCTCGGGCTACCGGGTGTTCTCCCGCCGCTTCGCGAAATCCTTCCCCGCCTTGGCGGAGGGCTTCGAGACCGAGACCGAATTCACCGTCCATGCGCTGGAATTGCACATGCCGGTGGGGGAATTGCCGACCGCCTACCGCGAACGCCCGCCCGGCAGCGTGTCCAAGCTCAATACCTGGCGGGACGGGATGCGAATCCTGGCCACGGTCGCCCTGCTGGTGCGGCGGGAAAAGCCGCTTCCCTTCTTCGCCCTCGCCGCGCTGTTGCTGTGGTTGCTCGGCCTCGGCCTGGCGCTGCCGGTGGTGCAGACCTTCCTCGCCACAGGGCTGGTGCCCCGCCTGCCGACGGCGGTGCTGGCGATGGGATTGGTGCTGCTGGGCTTCCTGGCGCTTGCCTGCGGGCTGATCCTCGATACCGTCACGCGGGGGCGGATGGAGGCCAAGCGGATGGCCTACCTCGCCATCGCCGCGCCGGATTTCGCGCCGCCGCCCCGCTGAGTCCCGGAAACTGTCGGACCTATGCCGGGGCAACGGTTTGAGCAGCGGGCAGGGCGTGCTAGCAGAGCCCTGGAAAAGCGAGCGTTCTACGGAACGACTCCGCCTGCTCACGGATGGTTCATGCAGATTGTTGCACCAGGGACCGGAACGCTCGGTCGCCGATCGCCCGCAATCCCGGCTTTCGGGCGCCGCACCGGCATGACCGCCGCCTCGCTCCCCCTGGTGCCATGGGTGCAGGGCAGCGCCCAGTGCTGAGGCCGATCCCACTGCCCGGCATGTCCGATCGCCCGCCGGAGACGGTCCTGTCCCAGGCCCTGGCCGCGGGACGGTCGCAATTCGTCGCGGTCGCGCTGTTCAGCGGCGTGGTGAACATGCTGCAACTCACCGTCTCGCTCTACATGATGCAGGTGTTCGACCGCGTGCTGTCCACGCGCAGCATGGACACATTGTACTACCTGACCGCGATCGCGATGTTCGCGCTGCTGGTCATGGCGGTACTGGACGGGCTGCGCGGCCAGGTCATGCAGCGGCTGGCGTCCTGGGTCGAAGGCAAGGCGGCGCCGGAAGCCTTCATGCGCGCCATCGAGAGCCAGCTCCGCGGCCGGCCCTATCGGATGGAGGCGATGCGGGACTTGGCGGCCTGCCGCAACTGGCTCGGCTCCCCGGCCTCGTTGACCATGTTCGATGTGCCCTGGGTGCCGATCTACCTGTTCGTCATCTTCCTGCTGCATCCCTCGCTCGGCGTCATCGCGCTCGGTGGCGCCGTGCTGCTGTTCATGCTGACCCTGGCCAATGAATGGGCGACGGGCGGGCTGCTGCGGAAGGCCGGGACGGCCTCCATGGCCAGCCAGCGGCGCGCGGAGAGCATGGTCCGCAATGCCGAGGTCATCGACAGCATGGGCATGGGCAATGCCGTGCTGCAACGCTGGCGCGAGGGCCTTTCCGCCAGCATCCCGCCGCAGGAAAAGGCCGCCGACCGCGCCGCCTTCCTGCTCTCCATCACCCGCTTCTTCCGCCTGACCATCCAGGTCGCGGTGCTCGGCTTCGGTGCCTGGCTGACGCTGGAACAGGAATTGACCTCTGGCGCCTCGATCGCCGCTTCCATCATCATGGGCCGCGCCTTGGCGCCGGTGGAACAGATGATCGGCGGCTGGAAGCAACTGGTGCAGGCCCGCCAGGCTTATCGCCGGCTGGTCGCCTTCCTCGGCCTGCCGCGCATCCGCCCGCCCGGCATGCCGCTTCCCGCCCCCACCGGGCGCCTTTCGGCGGAGCGTGTGACCTTCGGCTTCCCCGGCCAGCCGGTCGCCATCATCAAGGGCATCTCCTTCGCCCTGACGGCGGGGGAGAGCCTGGCCATCATCGGCCCCTCCGCCGCTGGCAAGACCACGCTGATCCGGCTGCTGATCGGCACCTTGCAGACCTCCGCCGGCACCGTCCGCCTCGATGGCGCGGATGTCTTCACCTGGCAGCGGGAGGATTTCGGCAAATACGTCGGCTACCTCCCCCAGGATGTCGAGTTGTTCGACGGCACGGTGATGAAGAACATCAGCCGGATGCGGGATGCCGACCCGGACCTGGTGTTCGATGCCGCGAAGCTGGCCGGATGCCATGAGATGATCCTCCGGCTGCCGCAGGGCTACGACACCGAGATCGGCGACGGCGGCCAGCACCTTTCCGGCGGCCAGCGGCAGTTGATCGGCCTGGCGCGCGCCATGTATGGCAATCCGCGCTTCGTGGTGCTGGACGAGCCGAACAGCAACCTCGATGGCGACGCCGAACAGGCGCTGATCCGCGGGCTGACGGCGCTGAAGGAACGCAACACCACCGTGGTCCTCGTCTCCCACCGCCCCACCCTGGTGCAGGGCGTGGACAAGGTGCTGCTGATGCGGGATGGCGCGGCGGAAGCCTTCGGCCCGCGCGCCGAGGTGCTGAAGCGCCTGATGCAGCAGAACCGCCCGCAGGAAATCCCGCAACCCGGCGGCCAGGCGGAGGGTGGGCGATGAGCCAGGCCCTGCCCCCACCCTCCCCGCCTGACTCCCCGACGGATACTGCAACGGGCGCGCCAGGCAATCCGCCGCAGGCCACCCCGATCGGCCAGGCGAGCGTTGCCAAGCGGCCCGCCGCCGGCTTGCCCGCCATGTGGCAGCCGGAGGAGCCGGAGCTGATCCTGGATGCGCCACGCCCGCGCACCCGCATTCCCACCACCCTCGGCTACGCCATCGTCGGTGTCTTCGTCTTCGGGCTCGGCCTCTGGGCCAGCGTCGTGCCGCTGTCGGAAGCCGCCATCGCGCCCGGGCTGCTGAAGGTGGAAGGCACGCGCCGCACCATCCAGCACTTCGAGGGCGGCATCGTGCGGGAGATCCTGGTGCGGGACGGCGATGTCGTCCGCCAGGGCCAGGTACTGCTGCGCCTCGAACAGCCGCAGGCGTCCCAGCAGACGGAAACGCTGCGCAGCCAGCGCTGGGCGCTGATGGCGCAGGATGCGCGGCTGGTGGCGGAACTCGCCGACGATACCGATGTGCGCTTCCCGGCGGCGCTTCTCTCGGCCGAAGGGGCGCGGGCGCTGGACTATGTGACGGGCCAGCGGTCGCTGTTCGCCGCGCGCCAGACATCGCTGCAAAGCCAGGTGCAGGTGCTGCGGTCTCGCATCGACCAGTTCAACGCCACCATCGGCGCCGCCGAAGGCCAGATCGACGCCCAGCGCCGCATGCTGGTGCTACTGCGGCGCGAGGAGCAGGACACCGCCAGCCTGCTCCGCCAGGGTCTCGCACGCCTGCCGCAGTTGCTGGCCTTGCAGCGACAGGTCGCCTCCACCGAAGGCAACATCACCGACATCACCAACCAGATGGCCCGCGGCCGCGCCCAGATCGAGGAAGCGCAGCGCGAAATCCGGCGCGTGATGGACCAGCGGCTCCAGGAAACCTCGACCGAGCAACGGGACGTGCGCGTGCGGCTCGCGGAAGCCGAGGAAAGGCTGCGCGCCGCGGAGGACGTCTCCACACGCCTCGACATCGTGGCGCCGGAAGCGGGCGTGGTGCTGAACCAGCGCTTCTTCACCATCGGCGCCGTGGTGCGCCCCGGCGACCCCCTGATGGATCTGGTGCCGGAGAATGACCGCATCATCGCCGAAGTGAACGTGCAGCCCAACGACATCGACGTGGTTCATGCCGGCCTGCAGGCGGAAATCCGGCTTCCGGCCTTCAAGCAGCGCCTGGTGCCCTATCTGCACGGGCACGTCACCTTCGTCGCCTCCGACATCACCCAGGATGAGCGGCGGGGGATGGCCTTCTACCGCGTGCAGATCCAGATCGACGAAGCCCAGCTTCGGGGGCTGGAGGGCGTGACGCTGCGGGCCGGCATGTCCGTGGAGGCGCAGATCCAGACCGGCAGCCGCAGTTTCGGCCGCTATCTGCTGCAACCGGTCTTCGACAGTTTCCATCGCGCCTTCCGCGAACAATAGCCTCAGCAGGAGAGACCCATGTCCGCCATCCCCACCGTCTTCGGTGACGGCATCATCGATGTGCATGTCGCCAACGGCGTCGCCCGCATCACCCTCGGCACGCAGACCAGCGCCAGCGATGGCAAGCCGGTGCCCTCCGCGCTGCTCGTTGTCCCGGTCGTGCAACTGCCGAACCTGGCCCGGGTGATGGTGGAAGTGACGAAGCAGGTGGAAGCGAAGGCCAAGGAAGCCATGGCCGCCCAGCAGGCGAAGGCAGCCCCGGCCGCCGCGCCGGCAGCCGCCGAGGCCTCCGACCACGTCGCGGGCGCCTTCCGCTTCAATGGCTGATTGAAGCCCAGCCCTCGCTGATCCGCCTCAGGAGAGGCGGTTCAGCGGGGCCTCTCAGGCCGCCTTTTCGCGGCGGCCGCCATAGCCCTGCGGGTGCGCCGCGCGCCACGCATAGGCAGTCCGCACGATGTCCTCCAGCGTCGGGAAGCGCGGCGCCCAGCCGGTATCCTCCCGCAGCTTGGCGGAGGACGCGACCAGCACCGCCGGGTCCCCTTCCCGCCGCGGGCCGAGCGTGTGCGGCACGGCGTGGCCCGTCACCCGCTGCACGGTCTCGATGACCTGGCGCACCGAATAGCCCGTACCATTGCCGAGATTGTAGCGGACGGAACGCTGCTCCAGCAGTGGCAGCACGCGCAGATGCGCATCCGCCAGATCCGTCACATGCACATAATCCCGCACGCCGGTGCCATCGGGCGTGTCGTAATCCGTGCCGAAGACCGTCAGCGGCGGCCGCAGGCCAAGCGCCGCGTCGATCGCCAGCGGCACCAGATGCGTCTCCGGATCATGGTCTTCGCCCGCCCGGCCAGCGGCATCGGCGCCGGCCGCGTTGAAGTAGCGCAGGGAGGCGAAGCGCAGGCCGTGGATCCTCTCCGCCCAATCCAGCGCGCGTTCGCACATCAGCTTGCTCTCGCCATAGGGAGAGACCGGGCCGAGGCGCTGCTGTTCATCGATGGGGATGCGCTCGGGGAAACCGAACAGCGCGGCGGTGGAGGACATGACCAGCCGTAGGCAGCCATGCTTCACGGCGGCATCGGCGACCATCGACAGGTTCAGCAGGTTTTCCGACATGTAGCGCAGCGGGTCGCGCATGCTGTCACCGACCAGGGACAGCGCCGCGAAATGCAGCACCGCCGCGAAGGGCCCCTTGGAGAAGGCTTCCGCCACGCTCTCCGCGTGATCGCAGCGACCCTCGACTATCACGGCCTGGGGCGGCACCGCCTCCGCATGGCCCTTGGAGAAATCGTCCAGCACCACGACCTCATCGCCGCGGTCCAGCAGCGCGAGGACGGTGTGGCTTCCCACATAGCCGGCCCCGCCGGTAACGAGGAAACGGGCCAACGCGACTACTCCCTGAAGCACCCATTACGGCGAAGTGCCGCAACGGGGTATATTGACTGCGCCTCCGGCGCCACCCGGTCCCCCGGGCAGTCGCAGGATACGGCTGGGAAACTGAATTCTTTACCACGATGCGCGGCGTATCCCGTCATTTGACACACAGCAATGTGTCAACCGCAAGACAGGCCGAGCCCGCATGCTGCCCGGCGCGTAACACATGGCCCGTCTCAAAATGCAATCCCACCGAGACGGCGCCTGCGCCGAAGCGGAGAACAGCGTGTGGCACAACGCCCGCCGAAGGGCGCGCATCGGGTTGAGCGTGGCCGGCGCCGCGACTATCAGACAGGGATGACAAGGCTGACCGCCGCGGCCGGCGGCTTGCACAAGGCGGGATCGCGGGACGGCGCTGGCAGCGCGCGGCAATACCCGCGCCGCATGGTAGGCGCATCGATGCAGGCCCTCGGCCTGCTGGTCGGAATTCTGGCGGCGGTGCCTCAGGCGCGCGCCGTGGATGGCCCCATCGCCGTCGCGGCGGACTGGGCGGCAAGGCCCCAGCCAAGCCCCGGGCCGCCCCGCGTCATCGGCACCACCAATCTCGGCTGCCTCGCTGGTGGCATCGCCCTGCCGACGGAAGGGGCTGGCTGGATGGCCATCCGCACTGGCCGGAACCGCCATTGGGGCCACCCCGCCACCGTGGAGGCGGTGGCCCATGTCGCCCGGCAGGCGCGCGGGGCGGGGCTGCCCGATCTCTGGATCGGCGATATGGCGCAGCCGCGCGGCGGGCCGCTGCCCTGGGGCCATGCGAGCCATCAGAACGGCCTCGATGTCGATATCTGGTACGATCTGCGCCCGAAGCCGCGCCTGCCCGCAGCGCAGCGGGAAGTGCTGGACCTGCCCTCCCTCGTCCTGCCCGGCGGTGCGGCGGTGGACCCCGCGCGCTGGACGCCGCGCCACGCCACCCTGATCCGCATCGCCGCGGAGACCCCGGGGCTCGACCGGGTGCTGGTCAACCCCGCCATCAAGCGCCGGCTCTGCGCCGATCATCGCGGGGAGCCCTGGCTGCGCCGCGTCCGGCCCTGGCGGGGGCATGACGAACACATGCATCTGCGCCTGCGCTGCCCCGCGGACAGCCCCGAATGCCGGGACATCGCCCCGCCGCCGCCCGGCGATGGCTGCGATGCGTCGCTCGACTGGTGGTTCTCCCCGGACGCCCGCCGCCCGACACAGCCATCGTCCCGCCCCACCTCACCGCCACGCATGCCGGTGGCCTGCGCGAGCGTTCTGGCCGCACCCTGAGGCCATTCGCCTCATTTATTGGCAT
>CANJXD010000118.1 GCA_947478535.1 Acetobacteraceae bacterium | reverse complement strand
GGTTGATGGAGACGATGGTGATCAGCAGCGCGATGCCGGGATAGAAGCTGATCCAGTATTTGCCGCTCAGCATGTATTCGTAGCCGTTGGCGATCAGCAGGCCGAGCGAGGGCTCGGTGATCGGCACGCCGAGGCCGAGGAAGGACAGAGTCGCCTCCAGCGCGATGGCGCGGGCGACCTGCATCGTGCCGATGACGATCAGCGGCGGCAGGCAGTTCGGCAGCAGGTGGCGGAACAGGATGCGATGCGTCGGCAGGGCGAGGCACTGCGCGGCCTCGATGTATTCGCGCCGGCGTTCCACCAGCGCCGTGCCGCGCACGGTGCGGGCGTAGTAGGCCCATTCCACGACAACGATGGCGATGATGACATTGGTGATCGACTTGCCAAGGAAGGCCAGGATCATCAGGGCGACGAGGATGGAAGGGAAGGAAAGCTGCAGGTCGACGACGCGCATGATGGCGCTGTCCGTCTTCCCGCCGGCATAGGCCGCGAGCAAGCCGAGGGAGGCCCCGACCATACAGGCGATGAAGGCGGAACCGGCACCGACTGAGAGCGAGATGCGCAGCCCATACATGATGCCGGACAGCATATCCCGCCCCTGGTCATCGGTGCCGAGCCAGAAGGTCATGTCGCCATCGCCGGATTTCGAGCCCGGCTCCAGCCGCCCATCCATGATGTCCAGCACCGCGAGATCATAGGGGTTCTGCGGCGAGATGAAGGGGGCGAGGATGGCGAGTGTGGCGATCACCGTGAAGACGGCGAGGCCGACCAGGGCCAGCTTCGATTCCGCGAATTCGGACACGAAGCGCTGGAAGGGTGTCTCGACCTTATCCTTCGCCGGGACGACCGGCGGCGTGCCTATTGCGGCGCTCATGTCACTTCCCCTCCAGCCTGACGCGCGGATCGAGGACGGAATAGGTCAGGTCCACGATCAGGTTGATGGTGATGAACATCATGACGATGATCATGAGGTAGGCGACGATCACCGGCCGATCGAGCACGTTGATGCTGTCGATGATCAGCTTGCCCATACCCGGCCAGGCGAAGATCGATTCCGTGACGACCGAGAAGGCGATGGTGCTGCCGAATTCCAGCCCGGTGACGGTGACGACCGGGATCAGGATGTTCTTGAACACATGCACGAAGGTCACGCGGAAAGGGGATAGCCCCTTCGCACGGGCGAACTTCACGTAGTCCATCAGCATCGTCTCCCGCACCCCCGCGCGTGTCAGGCGGATGACGAGGCTGATCTTGAACAGCGCGAGGTTGAGCGCCGGCATGATCATGTGGGCGAGCCCATCGCGGGTGAAGAAGGACCAGCGGGTGCCGAGGATCGTCACCGTGTCGCCGCGCCCGGTGGAGGGCAGCCAGCCAAGCTGCACGGCGAAGACCATGATGAGCATCAGCCCGACCCAGAAGGTGGGGAGCGAGAAGCCAAGGATCGAGCCCGCCATCACGGCCTTGGAGCCGAAGCTGTTCGGCCGCAGCCCGGCATAGAGGCCGAGCGGCAGGCCGATCAGGATGGCGGCGAAGGTGGCGGCCAGTGCCAGTTCCAGCGTCGCCGGCATGCGCTGCATGATCAGCGTCAGCGCGGGTTCGTTGAACACGAAGGACCGGCCGAGATCCCCCTGCAACGCCTTGCCGAGGAAGACCGCGTATTGCTGCCAGAGCGGCAGGTCGAGGCCGAGCGCCTTGATGGCGCGTTCCCGCTCCATCTGGTCCGCATCGGGGCTGATCAGGATTTCGACGGGATCGCCAATGGCGAAGACGCCGACGAAGACGATCAGCGACATCGCCAGCACGACGCCGACGGCCTGGATCAGGCGGCGGAGAAGGTAAACGCTCATGCCCTGTGCGGCCCGGTCAGCGGGCTGCGGCCGGGCGCACATCCTGCGCCCGGGTGAGTTCATCGACGCGGGGCGCATGGGCCAGGCCGCGGCGCATCGCCCAGATGTTGGTCTGGATGTGCAGCGGGATCACGCCGACATCCTCCGCCGCGATGCGCTGGGCGCGGATCAGCAGTTGCTCCCGCTTCGGCTCATCGAGTTCGACCAGAGCCTCGGTCAGCAGGCCATCGACCTCGGCATTCGAATAGCGACCGCGGTTGGAAGCACCCCAGCCACGCTCGCTGCTGACGGTGGCGAGGATGTTCCGCAGCGGGTGGCTGCCATCGGGGTTCGAGCCCCAGCCAATCAGGAAGGAGGAGTATTCGACCCGCGCCGCGCGGTTGACGAAGATGGCCCAGGTCTGGGCTTCCACCGTCGTCCGCACGCCGATGCGCGTCCACATCCCGCCGATGGCCTGGGAAATGCGGGCATCGTTGATGTAGCGGTCGTTCGGGGTGTTCAGCTGGATGCGGAAGCCCTGGGGATAGCCGGCTTCGGCCAGCAGGCGCCGCGCGCCCTCGGGGTCGTAGCGCGGGGCGGTGACGTCGCTGACATGGCTGAAGGTCCCCGGCGGCAGGAACTGGCCGGACGGCGTCGCCGCGCCATCCATGATGCGGTCGGCGATCGCGGCACGGTCGATCGCCATCGACAGCGCGCGGCGCACCCGCACATCCCGCAGCGGATTGCGGCCAAGCGGGCGGCCATCATTATCCGTGATGTGGGGCGAATTCTCATTCGCGGCGCGCTGGTGGTCGAGCCCGAGGAACACCAGGCGAAGCCCCACCGTCTCCGACAGGGAAAGCCGCTGGTCGGCGCGCAGCCGGGCAAGATCCGTCGTCGGCACCTGGTCGATGAAGTCGAGATCGCCGGAGAGGAGGGAGGCGGTGCGCGTCGCGTCGTTCGTCACCATCCGGTAGTTCACGCGCTGGAAGGCTGGCGCGGTGCCCCAATAGGTCGGGTTGCGCTCGAACTCGATCCGCTCACCACTGCGATGGGTGGCCATGCGGAAGGGCCCGGTGCCGATCGCCATGGGGCCGGCATTGAACTGTTCCGTCGTCGCGTTGGCGTGGGTCTGGGCATCCAGGATGCGGACATTCGTCATGTCGAGCGGCATCAGCGGATAGGGTGCTGCGGTATGCAGCCGGATGGTCAGGGGATCGACAATCTCCATCCGCACGATTGGCCGCGCATAGGCGGCGAAGGAGGACGGGCTGTTCGGCACATTCGGCAGGCGCTGGATCGTGAAGGCCACGTCCTCCGCCGTGAAGGCGCTGCCATTGTGGAAGGTGACACCGGGGCGGAGCTTGAACTCCCAGGTGGTCGGGCCGATCGCCCGCCATTCGGTGGCAAGACCCGGGATGTTGCGCGCGGCCGCATCCGTATCCACCAGCTTATCGAAGATCATGTCGCTGACGGCGTTGTTCGGCGAAAGCTGGTGGTAGTGCGGATCGATGGAGGTGACGGGCGAGCCGACCCCCATGTTGAGGGTCTGGCCACTGGCCTGCCCCGCCATCAGCGCAATCGCAGAAACGCCCACCATCACGGCAGGCCGGATGCTGTCCCGCATCATCTTCACTCCCGATCCCAGACTTCCCTTGAGGCATGGATGTAGCAGCGGGTTAGCTTCGCGGATAGGTTTGAGACAGGCAACAGTAACCCGGGAGACTTCCGCCAATGCACCAAAAACGCCCCTTGGCGCTTCTCGCTGCCCTGTCCCTGGGCGCGCTGCCCCTCTCGGCGCCCATGGCGCAGGCACCTGCACCCAACTTGACCATCGGCATCGGCGGGTCCCCCACCTCGCTCGACCCGCATTTCTACAACGCCTCCCCCAACAACAGCCTGGCGATGCATATCTTCGACGGGCTGACGGAGCAGGATTCCCGGGCCCGCATCCGCCCGGGCCTGGCGGAAAGCTGGCGGGCGCTGTCGGACACGGTCTGGGAGTTCAAGCTGCGCGCCGGGGTGAAGTGGCATGACGGGCGGGATTTCACGGCGGATGACGTGGTCTTCACCATCGGCCGCGCGCCCAATGTGCCGAACAGCCCGGGCGGCTTCGGTGGCTTCGTCCGCGCCATCCAGCGGACCGAGGTGGTGGACGCCCTCACCATCCGCTTCCACACCGCCGCCCCCCATCCGCTGCTGCCGACGGAGCTGGCCTCGGTGAAGATCGTCGCCCGGCATGCGGCGGAGGGGGCTTCGACCGATGACTACAATTCCGGCCGCGCGGCGATCGGCACCGGGCCCTATCGCGTGCTGTCCTATCGTGCCGGGGACCGGACCGAATTCGCCCGGCATGAGGGCAATTGGCGCGGGACGGAGCCCTGGGGGCGGGTGTCCTACCGCTTCATCGCCAATGATCCGTCCCGCACCGCGGCGCTGCTGGCCGGCGATGTCGATGTGATCGACCAGGTGCCGTCCACGGACCTGGCGCGGCTGCGGCAGACCCCGCGGCTCAGCATTTCGGAAATCCAGAGCGTGCGGCTGATCTACCTGATGCCGGATTATTCGCGCGCGGAAACCCCGGTCTTCGTGACGGATAATGACGGCCGCCCCCTGCCCCGCAACCCCTTCCTCGATGCCCGGGTGCGCCGCGCCATGTCCATCGCCATCGACCGGGACGCGCTGGCGGAACGGGTGATGGAGGGCACCGCCCAGGGCACCGGGCAGTGGCTGCCGCCGGGCTCCTATTCCTACAACCCCGCCGTCACCGCCCCGCGCCCGGACCCGGAAGGGGCGCGGCGGCTGCTGGCGGAAGCTGACTACCCCCAGGGCTTCCGCATGACCCTGGCCTCCCCCAATGACCGCTATCCCAATGACGCCCGCATCTCCCAGGCCGTGGCGCAGATGTGGGCGCGGGTCGGCGTGCGCACCCAGGTGGAGGCGCTGCCCTGGGCCAGCTATTCCGCCCGTACCGCCCGGCAGGAGTTCAACATGCGCCTCGCCGGCTGGGGCAGCGTGACCGGGGAGGCCAGCTACATGCTGGTCAACATCCTCGGCACCTTTGACCGGGAAAAGCGGATCGGCGCCTCCAACTCGTCCCGCTACTCGAACCCGCAGCTGGATGCGCTGACCACCCGCGCGACCGCGACACTCGACGACGCGGCGCGGGAGGCGCTGCTGCAGGAAGCGGTGGCGATGGTGGACCGGGAGACGGCGATGATCCCGCTGCTGCAGCTGGTGAATTTCTGGGCGACCCGCCGCGGCATCACCTTCGAGCCGCGGATGGATGAGCGGACGCTCGCGATGTCCGCCCGCCCGGCGAATTGACGTGAAGTGCGGCGGCGCGGGTCAACCCGGCCGCCGCAGCACCACCTGATAGAAGCAGCGCCGGCCCTCCGCATAGGCACGGAAGGTCGGGCTGACCGGCATGGCCACGAATCGGCGAAGCCGCCAGCGCACCGGCCAGGGTGCCGCCGCCATCAGCGCCCGGCGCCGCGCCGCGTCCCGGGTGCAGGACTGCACGATGCCCGGCGTCAGGTCCCGCATCCGCACCACCACCAGCCCGGCATCCACCGCTTCATGCCGCAGCAGCGCGGCGATGGCGGAAGGCGGGCCGTTGAAGGACCCGCAGGCCGCCACCACCCCGCCCGGCGCCAGCACACGCGATGCCTCCCGCAGGAACAGGCCGCGGCCGAGGTTGAGCATCGCCTCCACGGAGATGACGAGGTCCGCCATGCCGTCCCGGAAGGGCAGGGCAAGCCCATCCCCCACCACCGCCAGCGCGCCGCACCGCCGCACTTCCTGCATCGCGGGCAGGTGCTGGTCGAGCCCGATCAGCCGCGCCGCCGGGAAGGCCCGCCCGGCCAGGTCCAGCGCGCCCCCTCGCCCGCAGGCGACATCGAGCAGGACGGCAGGGTCCCGACCCAGCGCCAGGCGGCCCGCCGCGATGACGGACTGCGCCAGGGTCGCCTGGAAGGGCTCGGGGTGATGGGCAAAGGCGGGATCGGCCGGCGCGAAGCCGAAATTGACGAAGCGCGGCCCGCCATTGCCGGTGAAGGCATAGAGCGCGCCATAGAAATGGCGCTGCATGCGCGACAGGGGCTCGCCCCGCAGCAGGGGCGGCAGCAGGCCGAGGACGGCGCGCCAGCGGCCGCGGGCCATTTCCGCCGGGCGGGCGTGGAGCGCGTCGGGCGCAAGAGGTGGCATGCTGTCCGGCATTCAGCCCCGACGCACCATCACCGCGAGGTAGAAGCACCGGTGGCCGGAGGCGAGTTCCTCATAGGTCGGCGAACCCGGGAGGGTCGCGGCATCGGTCAGCACGCGGCCGAGCGGGCCCGGCACGAAGCGCAAGACGCCGAGCCTACGAGCGCCGTCCAGGCGGCATGCCTCCAGGACCGCCGGGGCGATGTCCCGGAAATCCACCATCTCCAGGCCGTGCTCCAGACTGGTGGAAAGCAGGCCCAGCCGCGCCTCCTCCAATGGCCGGTTCATCGTGCTGACCACGGACAACGCCCCCCCGGGCGCCAGAACACGCTGCGCCTCCGCCATGAAGGCGATCCGGTCGTGGCTCATCATGCCCTCGATCGAGAGGAGCAGGTCCGCCCAGCCATCTGCGATCGGCATGTGGGATCCATGCGCGACGGCAAGGGCCGTGCGACCCTGCCCTTCCACCGCCAGCAGCGATGCTGCAGCACGCATCGCTTCCCGCTGAAGGTCGAAGCCCGCCAGCCGCGCCTGCGGCCACATGGCGGCGGCGAGCAGCAGCGCACCGCCGCGACCGCAGGCGGCTTCCACGACCCGTGCCGGTGCGCGGCCGAGCGCAGCCTCGCCCGCCCGGAGGGCCTCGAAGCATTCGGCGGCCTGGAAGGGCTCATCCGCCAGGGCCGGCAGGCGCGGCATGGTGGGGTCCAGCGGCGCGAAGCCCTTGTTGATGAACTGGACGCGGCGGGAGGCCAGGCCGTAGAGCATTCCGTAGAAGTCACGATGTGCATCATGCAGCGGGACCCGGCGGGCAAGCGCGCCGAGCAATCGGTGGAGGGCCAGCAGCCCGCCAGCCACCCCGCGGAGGGACACGCTTATTCCTCCCGCGCCTCGGCGACCGGCAGGATCGCGGTTTCCTTCGGGGATGCGAGGGCGAGGATGGTCTCCGTCCGCTCCACCCCTGGCTGGCCGCGCACCTCCTCCGAGACGAAGACCTCGAGCGCCGCGATATCAGGCAGGCGGAGCTTCAGCAGGAAGCACCAAGGGCCGGTGACGGTGTGGCATTCCAGCACCGCCTCGTTCCGCTTCATCGCCTTGACGAAGGTCGCGTCATCCTTGCCGGGGCGCATGGCAACGAAGACATAGGCCAGGAGCGGGCAGCCCGCGGCGACGGGATCGAGGTCGATCCGCCAGCCGCGGATGACTTCCCGCTCCTCCAGCCGCTTGACGCGTTCCGCGGTGGCCGACACGGAAAGCCCTGCCGCCTTCGACAATTCGGCGAGCCCCGCCGCGCCGTTCTCCTGCAGCGCGAGGACCAGGTTGCGATCGATCTCATCCATTCGCACAGGTTAGCCCGGCGGCGCCCAAAAAAGAAACGGGTGTGGCGGGGGGCTGGGGGCGCACGACCCCAAAGGCAGCCCCTATCGGTCCGACAGGCGCATCCCCCATGGCCGACGGGTTCGCTTGCTGGCTATGGTCCCCACCAGAAACCCTGCCTGCACGGCGGTATCAGGAGGCCTTCCAGCATGAGCACCCCGACCCAGAAATCCGGCCCGATCCCGCTGGACGCCATCGCCCTCAGCGCCGTGAGCGGCGGCGAGGGCCGCGATGAGCGGGACCCCGGCACCAACGATTACGAGAATGGGACCTGGAGCCATGATGTCCTCGCCGGCGGCGACGGCGATGACACGCTGGTCGGGCATGACGGCAACGACGTGCTGTTCGGTGGCGCGGGCGATGACCAGCTGCTCGGTGGCGAGGGCCGCGACAGCTTCAGCTGGGCGCCGGGCCAGGGCAATGACAGCATCGATGGCGGCAACGGCATCGACGTTCTGATGCTCAACCTGCCGGAGATGTCGCCCGAGGACCTGCTGGCGAACATCGAGGTGGCCGAGGGCAGCCCCGCGCCGGTGCTCCTCGATGGCCGGATCGACCTGACCGGGGTGACCGGCACCTTGGTCATCGGTGGTGAACGCGTGAGCTTCACCGGGCTCGAGCGCATCGCGATGATCGGCGAACGCTGATGCTTGCCGGAAGGCGGGCAAGAAACAGGGGCGGCCGCGCCGGCGACCGCCCCCCCAAACTCACCAGAACCGTGCCGCTCAGATGTAGTGTTCGGCCAGCGGGCGGAAGCCGTTGAAGGCTTGGCTCGCATAGGTCGTGACATAGGCGCCGGTGGACAGCAGTTCCACGCGGTCCCCGCAATCCAGCGCCAGCGGCAGGCGGTAGTTGGACTTCTCGTACAGCGTATCCGTGCTGTCGCAGGTCGGGCCGGCGATGGTCACCGGGCCTTCGGCGCCACCGTCATGCGGCGTATGGAAGGCGTACTTGATGGACTCGCCCTCGGTCTCGGCGAGCCCGCCGAAGCGCCCGATATCGAGATACACCCAGCGGACCGGATCCTCGTCCGACTTGCGGGAGACGAGGACCACTTCGGAGGAGACCACGCCGGCATCGCCCACCATGAAGCGGCCCGGCTCGATCACCATCTCCGGCAGCGCATTGCCGAAATGCTCGGCCATGGCGCCCATGATGGCAGCCCCGAAATCGTCGATCTCCGGCACCTCGGCGCGGTAGCGCACGGGATAGCCGCCGCCGAGGTTCACCATGCGGAGGTTCACGCCGGCTTCGCGCAGGTCCGTGAACAGCATGGCGACGCGGGCGATGGCGGCCTGGTAGGCACCGGTCTGCGTCTGCTGGGACCCGACATGGAAGGAGATGCCGTAGGGGTCGAGACCCCATTCGGCGGCCTTCACCATCAGATCCTTCGCCATCGCCATCTCGCAGCCAAACTTGCGCGAGAGCGGCCATTCGGCGCCCTTGTTCTCGACGAGAATGCGGCAATAGACGCGGGCGCCGGGGGCGTTCTGCGCGAGCTTCTTCAGCTCCGGCTCGCTGTCGAAGGCATACATGGTGACGCCGGCCTCATGCGCCGCCTTGATGGCGCTGACCTTCTTCACGGTGTTGCCGTAGGAGATGCGGTCCGGGCTGGCGCCGGCGCGCAGGCAGGCCTCGATCTCCTCCCAGGAGGCAGCATCGAAGCTCGAGCCCATGGCGGCGAGCCGATCCAGGATCGGGGCCGCCGGGTTCGCCTTCACGGCGTAGTAGATGCGCGCCAACGGCATCGCGGCCATCAGGCGTCGGTAATTCTGCTCCACACGCTCCACGTCGAGGACGAGGCATGGCGTGGCCGGCGCGTGGTCGCGCAGGAAGGCAGCGATCTTCGGGTTCATCGCCCCCAACTCCAAGGTAGCCGGGCGGCCCATGAGGGGCGGCCCGAGGTTAACGAAACGGTCCAACGAACCAGCGACTAGTGACCCCAACCTCACGCCCTTGCGGGAGCTTGGCCGGGGTGCCGGAACGCTTGACGTCGTTGCGTGAACCTTGCGCCGCGGTGACCGGCGCCCGTACTGGCGCTGTTCAGAGGTTCCGTGGGCCTGGGGCCAGAGGCACGTGCGTACTGCGTCTGCGCGGCCATATAGGCGTGTCGCCCCTGGCCGCAAAGCGGTTTTTTAGGTGTCGGCCGGTTTTTTTCCGCGCCCGCCGCTAACTGGCCGGAAACCGGCATGGTGCCACGGGGGGGGCGGCCGCTTTGGCTCCGGGAAATCACGCCATCCTCGCGCGAATCCGCCGGTCTATCGTGCCAACCCCAGCCCGGCGCTGGGCCTGGGCGGCGCCGGGGCCAGAGTGGGGAGGGAATTCGCCCCCTGCCCCGCCCCGCCGCCGGCCGCGTCAGCTCGCGGTCAGGCCGCTATTCGTCACGGTGATGCGGCTGGCGCGGCAGACATCGATGCCGCGGAGCTCCGCAGCGCGGCCATTCGTCCAGACCACGCGGAAATCGTAGTTGCCGGCATTGGCGGCGCGGTAGGAGGTGGCGCGCCCCGGCGGCAGCACGTTCTGGCCGAGTTGGTCGGCGCCCCAGCCGCCCTGGGTGGAATGACTGAAATACAGCCGCTCCACCGTGGCGCCGGAGTTGTTCACGACCTGGAAGCTGGTGTCGCAGGCCTGGCGCACCGGCTGCTGGACCACCACCACCTAGCGCGGCTGTTCGGTACAGCCCCCCAGAACCAGCGCCGCCCCACCGAGCAGCCCGAAAATCCCGCGACGATCCATCCATATCCTCCCGATCGATGTGACAAAGTCTCCATCGAAACGGTATGGCCAATCCGGCGATGCCGGCAAGACGGTGGATCAGGGCTTGATGAGGCCGCCGGTGGGGGATGAAGGGTCCGCGGCCGCGGAGCGCGGCATCCGCCCGGCCAGGAAGGCATCCCGCCCCGCCTCCACCGCCGCCTTCATGGCGCGGGCCATGCGCACGGGGTCCCGGGCATGGGCGATGGCGGAGTTCAGCAGCACGGCATCGCAGCCAAGCTCCATCGCCAGGGCGGCGTCGGAGGCGGTGCCGATACCGGCATCGACCAGCACCGGCACCTGCGATTGGGCGATGATCGCCTTGATCATGAAGGGATTGGCCACGCCGAGCCCGCTGCCGATGGGAGCGCCGAGCGGCATGATGGCGACACAGCCCATCTCCTCCAGCCGCTTCGCGGCGACGGGGTCGTCGGCGCAATAGACCATCACCTCGAAGCCATCCTTGATGAGAGCCTCGGCGGCTTCGAAGGTCGCGCGCATGTCGGGATACAGAAACGGCGGCGGCCCGAGCACTTCGAGCTTCACCAGGTTCCACCCGCCGGCTTCCCGCGCCAGGCGCAGCGTGCGGACGGCATCCATGGCGGTGAAGCAGCCGGCCGTGTTGGGGAGGTAGGTGTAGCGGTCGGGCGACACGAAGTCCTGCAGCATGGGCTGCGAGGAATCCGACAGGTTCACCCGGCGCACCGCGACGGTGACCATCTCCGCCCCCGATGCCTCGATGGCGCGGGCCGTCTCCTCCAGATCCTTGTAGCGGCCGGTGCCGACGACGAGGCGGGAGCGGAAGCGGCGGCCGGCGACGGTCCAGCCTTCATCGGCCTCAGTCGCCGCCAGGGTGCCGTCCATGTCAGCCGCCTCCGATGAAGTGAACGATCTCAAGCCGATCCCCGGCGGCGAGCCGGGTGGTGGTCCAGGCCGAACGGGGCACGATTTCCAGGTTCCGCTCCACCGCCACCTTGGGCGCGGCGAGGCCGATCAGGGTCAGGAATTCGCCGACGGTGACGCCGGCCGGCACCTCCCGCTGTTCCCCGTTCACCTCAATCGCGATGCTGGCGGCCATGGCACCCTCGTTTGCGGGCGGAACATGGCGGGGGGCGCGGCCGGGGACAAGACGGGGACCAAGACAGGGGGCGCGAGGCGGGGTTGCCGCTGGCGCGGGGCAGCCGTCCCGCCCAGTGTCGGATGGCGCGGCGGTGGGCGGCTTCGGGCGTGTGGCTTGCCCGGCGCGGAGCCGGCGTGCTAGGCGCGGCCTCTCCTGCGAAGCCCTCGCGTCATCCGGGAACCCCTCCCTTGACCCCGCCGCTGATCGCCGTCCTGAACGGCCCCAACCTCAACCTGCTCGGCACCCGCCAGCCGGAAGTCTATGGTGCCGCGACCCTCGACGATGTCGAGCAGCTCTGCGCCGAGACGGCGGAGGGGCTGGGCCTCGCCATCGATTTCCGCCAGACCAATGGCGAGGGCGAGCTGGTGACCTGGGTGCAGGAATGCCGCGGCCGCGCCGCCGGCATCGTGATCAATCCCGCCGCCTACAGCCATACCTCCATCGCCCTGATGGATGCGCTGAAGGCCGTGGACCTTCCGATCGTGGAGGTCCACATCTCGAATATCCACCGCCGGGAGGAATTCCGGCACCTGAGCTACGTCTCCAAGGTGGCCACCGGCGTCATCGCGGGCCTGGGAATCCAGGGCTACGCGCTGGCACTGCGCGCCATGGCGGATATCGTCGCCGAAGAAGGAGAGCCCTGATGTCGGGCGTCCATTTCGATCCCGCCGCGATCCGCGAACTCGCGAAGATCCTGCGGGAGACCGACCTCACCGAGATCGAGCTGGTGGAGAAGGACAGCCGCATCCGCGTGGCGCGCCAGATCAAGGTGCAGCAGGTGGCGACGGTTGCCGCCCCCGCGGCGGCGGCCGCCGCAGCTGTCACCGTCGCCGTCCCGGTCGCGGAGCCGATCAGCGATGCCGCGCACCCCGGTGCCGTGACCTCCCCCATGGTGGGCGTCGCCTACCTGGCGCCGGAGCCGGGCGCCGCGCCGTTCATCACGGTCGGCGGGCGCGTCGCGCAGGGGCAGACGGTGCTGCTGATCGAGGCGATGAAGACCTTCAACCAGATCCGCGCGCCCCGCGCCGGGGTGGTGACGCGCATCCTGATCGAAAGCGGATCGCCGGTTGAATACGGCGAGCCGCTGCTGATTATCGAGTGATCCGCCCGATGACTGGAAGGCCGCTGGCCTGGAAGTCTGAATCGGCCGGACATACGCCGCGCAGCGGCGGGAGGACACAATGTTCGGCAAGGTCCTGATCGCGAACCGGGGTGAGATCGCGCTCCGCGTCCACCGCGCCTGCCAGGAGATGGGCATCCGTACCGTCGCGGTGCATTCCACCGCCGACAGCACGGCGATGCATGTGCGCCTGGCGGATGAAAGCGTCTGCATCGGCCCGCCTTCGGCGCGGGAGAGCTACCTGAACATGGC
>CANJXD010000117.1 GCA_947478535.1 Acetobacteraceae bacterium | reverse complement strand
TCGGCGTCTTTCCGGAGGAACCGGAGGGTGATCCGCTCGGCGCCTTCCTGGAGTCGAACCGAGCCCTGCTGGGCCTGCCGGAGGAGACGCTGGTGCTGCCCTCCCATGGCGAGCCCTTCCTCGGGCTGCACCATCGCCTGCGCTGGCTGTCGCAACACCACGCCGAGCGCCTCGCGCTGCTGGAAGCCGCCTGCGTCGAACCGCGCACGGCCTATGACGCGGCGCGGCTGATGTTCACGCGGGATTTCGACCACGACCAGATCACCTTCGTGATCGGCGAGGGCATCGCCCATATCAACTGGCTGGTCGCGCGCGGCAGGCTGGCGCGCGAGCATGGCGCGGATGGGCTGGTGCGCTACCGCAGCGCGCGGTAGCGCGTTCTATCCACCGAAGGACGCGGTAGCCGGCGCTATCCATTGGCGACGCTTCGCATGATCGGCCGCATCCGCTCCTCATCCCGCGCCCAGTACGCGGCATAGGCCTCGGGGTCGAGGTAGTGCGGCGTGACGCCGAAGCTGGCGATGCGGTCCCGGTATTCCTGGCGTTCCATGCCGCGGCGCATCGCCTCGCTCAGCATCGTGACGATCGGCATCGGCGTGCCCGCCGGCGCGATCAGCCCGGCGGCGGACGCGAGGACGACATCGAAGCCCTGGGCGCGGAAGGTGGGCACGCCCGGCAATTGCGGGTCGGGGTTCTCCCCCGCCGTGCCGAGCACGCGGAACTCGCCGGACCGCCAGGCCACCATGACATCGGAGGCCCCGCCCGAGACGGCATCGACATGCCCGCCGAGAACGGCGGTGGCGGATTGCGGGCCGCCGGTGAAATGCACCGAGGTGAAGTGCGCGCCGGTCACGGCCTGCAACAGCAGGATGGACATATGCGGCGTCGCCATCAGGCCGCTGGTGCTGATGCTGACGGATTCCGGCCGCGCCTTCGCCGCCGTCACGAGGTCCGCCAGGCTGCGATAGGGGCCATCCGCCCGCACTGCCAAGGTCATCGGCGAGAGGTGGTGCAGGCCGATGGGCTGGAAGCTCGCCCGGGTATAGGCGGCGCGGCGGCTGGGATCGAGGTAATGCGTCGTGATGGTGGGCAGCACGCCGAACAGCAGCGTCATCCCATCCGGCCGCGCGCGGGCGACTTCCGTGACGCCGATCTGCGACCCGGCGCCGGGTCGGTTCAGCACCGCGACGCTCGCCCCCGTCTCCCGCTCGATCGCCTGGGCCATGAGGCGCGCGGAGGTATCGGTGGACCCGGAGGGTGCATAGGGCACGATGACCGTGACGGTGCGCCCCGCCGGCGGCCAGGCGGGCTGGGCGAGCGCGGGGGCCGCGAGCAGCGCACCGCTGGCGAGCACGCAACGACGGGTGGCGCGCATGGCGCTTCTCCCAACTTCCTTGGACCGGGGAAGTGAAACGCCGGCACCGCGCCGACGCAAGCGCTAGCTTTCGAGGTCCCGCGACAATTCGAAAAGCTCCCGCGTGTGGGGGTGCGTGGCCTGGCCGGCGCGGAGCGCGGTGGCATCCAGCACCTCCACCACCTGCCCGCCCTGCATCACCGCAAGCCGGCCGCAGAGATGCGCCACCACCGCGAGGTTGTGGCTGACCAGGATGCAGGTGAGCTGCCGCGCCGCGCGCAGATCCGCCAGCAGGTTCAGCACCTCCGCCTGCACGGAGACATCGAGCGCGCTGGTGGGTTCATCGAGCAGCAGGACGGAGGGATCGGCGATCAGCGCGCGGGCGATGGCCACCCGCTGCCGCTGGCCGCCGGACAGCTGGTGCGGGAAGCGGAAGCGCACGCCGCGCGGCAGGGCCACTTCCTCCAGCGCCCGGCGGATTCGCGCCTCCGGGTCGGGAAGGTCGTGGATGGCGAGAGGCTCGGACAGAATGCGGTCCACGGTCTGGCCGGGATGGAGCGACCCATAGGGGTCCTGGAACACCATCTGCACGCTGCGGAAGAAGGTGCGGTCCCGCCTGCGGCCGAGCGCCCTGCCCTGCAAGGTCATGGCGCCGGTCCAGCCCTCCACCAGCCCGGCCAGCGCCCGCAGCACGGTGGACTTTCCCGACCCGCTTTCGCCGACGAGGCCGAAGCTTTCCCCAGGCGCCACCGCGAAGGAAACTTCGCGCACGGCATGCACGGCGCCGAACCGCACATCCAGATTCTCGACCGTGATCATGCGAGCCAGGCCGGATCGCGCTGCAACACCGGCAGCCGGGCGCGCGGCGCATCGAGGCGCGGCAGGCATTCCAGCAATCCGCGCGTATAGGGGTGCTGGGCCGCGTGCAGGTCCCGCGCCGGCAATTCCTCCAGCACCTGGCCGGCATACATCACCGCGACGCGGTCACAGAAGCGGGAGACCAGCGGCAGATCGTGGCTGATGAGCATCAGGCCCATGCCGCGATCGGAGACGAGGCGATCGATCAGCCGCAGGATCTCCGCCTGCACCGTGGCGTCCAACGCGCTGGTGGGTTCATCGGCGATCAGCAGATCCGGCTGCGGCGCCAGCATCATCGCAATCATCACGCGCTGGCCCATGCCGCCGGACAGCTCATGCGGATAGGCGCCATAGACGCGGCGGGGATCGCGGATCAGCACCTGTTCGAGCAGGGAGAAGGCAGCGTCCCGGGCTTCGCGCGCGCTGCCCGTCTGGTGGGCGCCCCAGGCCTCGGCGATCTGCTCGCCGGCGGTCATGACCGGGTTGAGCGAGAATTTCGGGTCCTGCAAAATCAGCCCGATCCGCGCGCCGCGCAGCCTGCGCATCGCGCGCGGCGCGGCGGCGGCGATATCGATGCCGTCGAAGCGCAACGCATCGGCGGTGATGCGCGCCTGCGGCGGCAGCAGCCGCATCAGCGCCCGGCCGGTGACGGATTTGCCGGAGCCGGATTCACCGACGATGCCGAGCTTCTCCCGCCCCAGGGTCAGCGACACGCCCCGCACCGCGGGCACCGGGCCGGAGGGGCCGGGAAAATCGACGCGGAGGTTCCTGATTTCAACCAGCGGGGGGCTCATCGCTGCTTCGGGTCCAGCACGTCCCGCAGCCCGTCGCCCAGCAGGTTGAACGCCAGGGAGGCCGTGAAGATGGCGATGCCCGGGATCATCGGCACCCACCACTGTTCCAGGATGAAGCGCCGCGCCGTGGCGATCATCGTGCCCCATTCCGGCAGCGGCGGCTGCGCGCCGAGGCCGAGGAAGCCAAGCCCCGCCGCCGTCAGGATGATTGAGGACATGTCGAGCGTGACGCGCACCACAAGGGACGGCACGCAGACGGGCGCCACGTGGCGCAGCACGATCCGCCAGGGGGATGCGCCGGCCATGCGCACGGCGGCGATGAAATCGGCATCGCGGATCCGCAGCGTCTCCGCCCGCGCGAGGCGGGCATAGGGCGGCCAGGCCGTCAGCGCGATGGCGGCCACCGCGCTTTCCACGCCGGGCTTCATCGCCGCGACGAAGGCGAGCGCCAGGATCAGCCGCGGGAAGGCGAGGAAGACATCGGTGACCCGCATCAGGATGCGATCCACCCAGCCCCCGGCATAGCCCGCCGCGCAGCCCACCAGCAGCCCGAGCGGCGCCACCAGCACCACCACCGCCACCACCATGCCGAGCGTGATCCGCGCGCCGAACAGAATGCGCGACCAGATATCCCGCCCCAGTTCATCCGTGCCGAGCCAATGCGCGCCGGAAGGCGGCTTCAGCCGGTTCGCCAGGTTCTGCACGCCAGGGTCATGGGTTGCCAGCACGGGTGCAAGCAGCGCCATCACCAGCATCGCCAGCGCCACCACCAGCCCCGCCACGGCGAGTGGATGCCGCCGGAAGGCCAGCCAGGCCTGGTAGCGCCGCCCCAAGGCGGCCTGGGCACGGGATTCCGGCGCATCGGTCAGCAGCCAGGCGCGGAGCGATGCATTGGTCATCGCACGCGCGGGTCCAGCAGGCGGTAGAGCAGATCCGCGAAGAGGTTCAGCGCGACATAGATCAGGCCTACGACCAAGGTCGCCCCCAGCACCGCGTTCATGTCGGCATTGAGCAGCGACACGGTCAGGTATTGGCCGAGCCCGGGCCAGGAGAAGATGCTCTCCGTCAGCACGGCGCCTTCCAGCAGCCCCGCATAGGTCAGCGCCAACACCGTCACCAAGGGCACGGCGATGTTGCGGAAGGCGTGGCGCCAGATGATGCGCGTCTCCGAAAGCCCCTTGGCGCGGGCCGTGGTGACGTATTCGGAGGAAAGCTCCGCCAGCATGAAGGCCCGCGTCATCCGCGCGATATAGGCGAGCGAGAAGAAGGCCAGCACGCCGGCGGGCTGCGCGAGATGCGCCAGCGCATCGGCAAAGGCCGGCCAGTCCCCGGCCAGCGCGGCATCCACCGTCAACACGCCGGTCTGGACATCGACCATATCCTCGAAGGCGATGCCCTGCCGGCCCGGGCCCGGTGCCCAGCCGAGCTTGGCGTAGAACAGCAGCAGGGACAGCAGTCCGAGCACGAAGACCGGCAACGAATGGCCGGCGAGGCAGAACAGCCGCACCCCCTGATCCGTGATGCTGCCCTGCCGGACCGCCGCCAGCACGCCGAGCGGCACGCCGACCAGGGCCGCGAGCAGGATGGCGAAGGTCGCCAGTTCAAACGTCGCCGGGAAGAACCGCGCGATGTCCTGGGTCACCGGATTGGCCGTCATCACCGACCGCCCGAGATCCCCCTGCCCGATCTGCACGACGAAGCGGAAAAACTGCTCCGGCAGCGGCCGGTCCAGCCCGAGTTCGAGCCGCGCACGCTCCACCACATCCTGCGGCGCGCGGTCGCCGACGATCGCCAGGACGGGATCGATCGGCACCACGCGCCCGATCAGGAAGGTGACGAGCACCAACCCGAACAAGGTGATCGGGACCGTCGCCAGCGTCGCCAGCAGGGCCTTGAGGCGGCGGTTCATGAAGGGGCGTTCAGCCCTTCACGATCGCCGCGAAATTCGTCCGGTCACTCATCGGCCCAAGTTCGAGGCCGGTGACCGAGGCGCGCGTCACCGCCACCTCGATCTCCTGCAGCAGCATCACGAAGGGCGAGACCTGCTGGTGTTCGCGCTGCAGGGCCATGTAGCTGGCGACACGCCGCGCCGCATCGGTTTCCGTCACCAGGCCAGCGGTGCGGGCGGTGAATTCCGGGATCTCCCAGCTCGCCCGCCAAGCCAGCGTGCGGTTGCGGGCATTGTCGCTGTTGTCGGCGTTCATGCTGAAGGCCTCGGCATTGCTGTGCGGGTCGAAATAGTCGGACCCCCAGCGGACGATGGCGATCTCATGCTGCCGCGCGCGGGTCTTGGTGATGACCTGGCGCATCTCCCCGGCGACCATGCGGAGCCGGATGCCGACGGAGGCGAGGTTAGCCTGGATCGCCTGCGCGATATCGCTGATCGGCGCGCCGGAGGAATAGTCGAAGGCAAGCTCCAGGCCGTTCGGGTAGCCGGCGCGGGCGAGCAGCGCGCGGGCCTCGTCCTGGCGCTGGGAGAAGGGCTTCTCCGTCAGCGCGCCGGGCAGGCCCTCCGGCAGGAAGGCCTGGTGCACATCGTAGGTGGTGGAGACGATGTTCTTCTGGATGCCCTCATAGTCGATCGCCAGCTTGATGGCCTGGCGCACCTCCACCTTCGCCAGCGCCGGATGGCGCTGCGACAGGCTGAGATACATCAGGCTCGCCTTGCGCTGGGGCATGACGCGGAAGGCGGGGTTGGTACGGGCGGCGATGATCTGGTCCGCCGCGAGGTTGCGCGCGATGTCGATATCGCCGCGCTGCAGGCCGAGAAGCTGGGCGGAGCTGTCCAGCATGTGGCGGATGATGATGCGGCGCGTGCGCGGCGCCACTTCCGCATTCGGGTTGGCCTCGAGCGTCACGCTCTCGCTCGCGCGCCACTGGCGCATGACGTAGGGGCCGGATCCCGCGGAGTTCTGCTTCAGCCAGCCATTGCCGAGGTCATCGCCCTGGGCGCGAGCCATGACCGCAGCCTTTTCGACCACGGAACCGACAGCGGCCGAGAGGCAGTAATACAGGAAGGAGGGCGAGGTCGGCGCCGCGCATTCCAGCACCAGGGTCCGCGCATCGGTGGCGCGGATGGTGGCTTCGGCATTGTCCTTGGTGAAGCCGAACTGGTTGATGATGAAGGCCGGCGCCTTGTTGAGGATGGCCGCGCGGCGCAGCGAGAAGGCCGCGTCCTCCGCCGTCACCGCCGCCCCGGAGGCGAACTTCATCCCCGCCTTCAGCGTGAAGGTGAAGGTCTTGTTGTCCGTCGTCGTCCAGGATTCCGCGAGGTCTCCGACCAGGCGAGACGGGTCGCTGTTCGGCGTCGTCACCAGCTTGCGATAGACGTTGCCGACGATCTCGGTGCCCGAATATTCGAAGGCCTCGGCGGGGTCGAGGCTGGTGATGTCATCGATCTGCTTGGCGATGACGATCACGCCGGCTGGCGATTGCGCCGAAGCGGGCGATATCCAGGGCGCCGCGATGGTGGCGGCGCCGCTGGCGAGCAGAGTGCGGCGGGTCAGGTTCAGCGACATGGTGGGTTTCTCCATCCTGCGCGGAACCTTACCCGGAATGTCGGCGCCGTGAAACGGCGCCGTCAGGTGTCGAAGAAGACTGTTTCGGTCGGCCCCTGGAGGTGGATGTCGAGGCAATAAACGGCCTTCCCATCCCGGACGTCGTGCCGCGCGATCAGCGTCTTGCGGCGCTCGGCCTGCTCGATGATGCGCAGCACCGGGTCCTCGGCATTGGCGGCCTCCTCATCCCCGAAATAGAGCCGGGTGGACAGGCCGGTATTGATGCCGCGGGCGACGATCCAGAGGCTGACATGCGGCGCCATCCTGCGGTGCCCGCGCCGGCCGGCGACGCGGCCGGGCTTGATCGTCTCCAGCACCCAGAGGCCGCTTTCGAAATCCGTGCCGCAGCGGGCCCAGCCGCAAAAACCCTCATCCCGCGGGCCGGGCTGGGTATCGGCGGGGCCGGGGTAGCGGCCGAAAGTGTCGGCCTGCCAGGTCTCCACCAGGGCGTCGCGCACCAGGGCGCCGGTGCCGTCGAAGATGCGGCCCTCGATGCGGATGCGCTCGCCCTGGGTGGTGGGCGTCAGCAGGGTCTCGCCGAGGTTGTTGTCGAAGATGTCGAAGCCCGCCTGCTTCGGGATCAGCCCGATATGCACATAGGGGCCGGCGGTCTGGGATGGGGTTTCGGGCAGATAGCCCAGGGCGTCCGGGGTGATCATCGCTCAGTTCCCCTGCAGCTTGTTCTCGAACAGCGTGGACCGGCTGCCGCGCAGCACGATGTCCCAGCGATAGGCCAGCGTATCCAGCGGCACCGAGGCGTTGAGGTCGAGCCGCGCCACCAGGCGGTCCCGCGCCGCCGCATCCGGGATGGTGTTGAGGATGGCGTCGTGGCGCATCAGCGGGTCCCCCTCGAAGTAAAGCTGGGTGATCAGGCGCTGGGCGAAGCCGCTGCCGAAGACGGAGAAGTGGATATGCGCCGGGCGCCAGTCATTCACCCGGTTGCGGAAGGGATAGGGGCCGGGCTTCACCGTGCGGAAGTGATACCGCCCCTCGGCATCCGTGATGGTACGGCCGCAGCCGCCGAAATTCGGGTCGATGGGCGCGATGTAGGTGTCATTGCGATGGCGATAGCGCCCGCCCGCATTGGCCTGCCAGGCTTCCACCAGCACACCGCCCACAGGGCGCGCGGCGCCGTCCAGCACCCGGCCATGAACGATGATCCGCTCCCCCACCGGCTCCCCGGTCTTGGCGTAGTTCAGGATCATGTCGTTATCGAGCGGGCCAAGCTCGCCATGCCCGAAGGTGGGGCCGGTGATCTCGGAGAGCGAGTTCTGCAGGGAGATCAGCGGCAGATGCGGGCCGCGCAGGACGCTGGTCTTGTAGATCGGCGTGACCGCGGGTGGATGCGCGGCGCGGTCGCGCTGCACCAATTCGCTGAGGGCTGGCATGCCTAGCTTCCTTCCTGGGCGTCGGCCGTTCCGGCCGTGAGGAACCCGCCTTCCAGCGAGGTCCGGGCGGACGATAGCCATGTATTAACTAGTTCGTCCATACAGTTTGACAGACCTTCCGGCAGGAGGAACCCGCTAGGCCGGCGCGGTTGGGGAGTGGGGGCTTGGGGGTTGCTTTCGAAGGGTTGGGGCGGGGGTCACTGCGCCGCCACCAGCTGCCCCACCGCTGGAGACGCCCTCCGCCAAACCGTGCTCAGACAAACCGCTCCGGCCGATACGGCTCCGGCGGGATGAACGGCGCCTCCCCGGCCATCATCTCCGCCAGCAGGCGCCCCGTGGACGGGCCGAGGGTAAACCCCTGATGCGCATGGCCGAAGGCGCACCAGGCGCCCGCCTGGCCCGGCAGCCGGCCGATCACTGGCAGCATGTCGGCCGTGCAGGGGCGGAGGCCCATCCAGGCCTCATCCTCCACCGGCGACGCGATCGGCAACAGGCCGCGCGCGATGGGCTCAGCGCGGGCGAGTTGCACGGGCGTTGGCGGCGCGTCGTCGCGGGCGAATTCGACGCCGGTGGTCAGGCGGATACCGGCGCGCATCGGCGCGAGCAGAAAGGCGCTCTCGGTATCGAGGATCGGCCGGTGCAGCACCGCATTACCCGCCAGGGTGAAATGCCGGTGATAGCCGCGCTTCGAGAAGAGCGGCGGCGCATAGCCCAGCGGCGCCGTCACCCGGCCCGCCGCGGCGCCGAGCGCTATGACAACCTGCCCGGCGGAAACCTGGCCATCCTCCGTCATCACCTGCCAGCCCGCGCCATCGCGCTTCAGGGAGGTCGCGTCCCCGAAGGCGAAGTGCCCGCCCTCCTGCGCGAACAGCGCGGCATAGGCGGTGGTCAGCGCATGGGGGTCGCTGACGGAAATCGGCGCTGTCCAATGGATGGCCCCTGCCCGGCCGACCTGAAGGTGTGGTTCCGCCGCCGCAAGTTGGGCGGAATCGAGCGCGGCGAAGGCCACGCCGAAATCGCGCTGCGCCGCCTCCGCCAGCGCCAGTGCGCCATCCAGCGCCGCCGGCGTGCTGAACAGCCGCATCCAGCCGATCGGGCGGAGCAACACCCCTGCCCCCGCATCGGCCGCGAGCGCCTGGTGTTCCGCCAGCGCGGTCGCGATCAGCGCGGCATGGGCCTGGGCAATGGCGGGGTAGCGGTCCGGCGCGGAGTTCCGCCAGTAGCGCAGCAGCGGCGGCAGCAATTCCGGCATCGCACCGAGGTGGTAGTGCACATCGACGCTGCGGTTGCGCGCCATGCGGAGGATCTCCGCCATTTGGCGCGGGAATGGATGCGGGAAGACCGCCTCCGACTGGATCAGCCCGCCATTGCCGAAGGAAGCGCCGAGCCCCGGCGCCTGACGGTCCACCAGCACGACGGAAAAACCGCGCCGGCGCAGATGCAGCGCCACGGAAACGCCCACCATCCCGGCGCCCAGCACGATGGCGGATGGCTGCGACATTTGACGAAATCCCGGCTGCTGCAGCGCAACACTGGCGCAAGAATTGGCGGGGCGCTACCGCATGGCGGCCCAGCGAGTGGCGGCGATACGATAGGCGCGCCAGGTATCGGCCAGCGGCCGGCGCGTGTCGTAGGAGGCATCAGGCGCGCCGAGTTGCGCGGGCGGCGCCGTCTGCCAGTGCAGCGTGCCGAAGACCCTGTCGAGCCAGGGGAAGATGATCGCGAAGTTGCGGTCGTGATGCGCGGCTTCCGCGCTGTGGTGCAGCCGGTGCAGTCGCGGGCCGACCAGCAGCCAACGCTCCACCCAACCCGGCATGGGCAGGCTGGCATGGGTGAGGCAACTCATCGCCGTCACCACCGCCATGGCCCAGGCCAGCGCTGCCGGATCCGGGCCCAACAGCAGCAGCGGCAGAAAGCCGGTTGCGATGCGCGTCAGCACGCTTTCCAGCGGATGGCTGCGGAAGGTCGACAGCGCGGTCAGCTCCTCCGCCGCGTGGTGCATGGCATGGAAGGGCCAGAGCCAGCGGCTGTGCAGCGCACGATGCGCCCAGTACTGCCCGAAATCGCCCACCAGCAGCAGGGTCAGCACCTGCACCGGCAGCGGCAGGCCGGCGATCAGGCGCAGCCCCTCGGCCTCGGCGAAGGCCATCTCCAGCCACAGCGCCAGCCCGGCGCTGGCCAGCACCATCAGCCCGATGCCCAGCCCCGACAATTCGATCAGGAACCACAGCAGGTCGGATCGGGTGGCAGCGTGGTCCGCATCGGCCAGCCGGCCAAGGCTGCTGGCCTGCCAACCCGTGTACCACGCCTCCGCCGCCATCACCGCGGCAACCACCATCAGCATCACGCCCGAGCCTTCCTCGAAGGGTGAGAGCGGCAGGCTGGCGATGTCGGGCGCCTCGCCCGCCAGCAGGCGGCGTGCGACTTCGAGGGTGGCCGTCATCACGCTGCCGGCGCCGAAGATGGCGCCCAGCAGCAGCAGGAAATGCAGGATTTGGCGGCCCATGGCGGGAGGCGGGCGGGCGTTCATCGGCCCGCCCGATCGGCTCAGCGGGCCTGGCCAGGCAGAGTGATGCCGGACACGGTGGTGACGTCCACGGCATCGCCCTGGATCGCCACGCCATTCTCGGAGGTGCCGTTCATCATCCGCATGCGCGCCTCGGCCGGCAGGCTGATGGCGGCGGCGAAGGCGAGGGCGGCCAGGGCGAGGGAAAGGCGCATGGTGTGTATCCTCCGGTTGCGGCGGCGGGGCGGAATTGCCCGTGTCATCGACCACGGCAGGATGCGCAGGAGATGTTGCGTCGCGACTTCGCAATATTGCGGTGCGTTGCTCGATCCACGAAACAATCCGGCATGAGCGGATCGCACTGGATGACGACACCCTGACTAAGCCAATGCCTATCGGCGCCCGGCATCAAGCCGAAGAATTGGTGAGCCCGGTGGGACTCGAACCCACGGCCACATGATTAAAAGTTACCGCTCTTCGCCTCTGGCGCATTGTCCCCCATGGTATCGCTTAGTCTCGGGAAGGCTCGTCTAAACCAGCTTTTTCCTTGCCTTTTAGGCGACGTGACCCCATTATTTTGTCCCCAGTCGTCTTCATGACGTCTCGGGTTGTTGAAGCCCCGGTGAAGCCCCGCTGAAGCCCCGGTGGCGGCGCGGCTGGCACCGGCGGGAATGGTGGGGGCGGGCATGGCAGTGCAATTGACCGAGACGGCGATCAACAAGGCGCTTAGGGAGGCGCGGGACACCGGCAGCCGCCGCGACCTGTCCGACGCTGGGCAGCAAGGGCTACGGCTCCGCGTCACTCCACCACCGGCGACCGCCCTCGCTGCGGCGACAGGCAGGAAGGATGCCCCGGTCGGTAAGGCGTCCTGGGTGCTTGCGTGCCGCGACCCGCAGGGACGCATGCGGCGCTTCCCCTTGGGCGGCTGGCCGGCGCTGTCCATCACCGACGCCCGCAAGAAGGCCCGCACGACGCGCGAGAAGGTGCGCGAGGGTGCCGACCCCATTGCCGAAGCGCGGAAGCTTAGGGCGATCGGGCGGGACGCGAAGGCCGGGATCGGCACCCTAGGGGCGCTGCTCGACCTCTACGGCGGGCCGGTGACGAAGAAGGGCGGGGCGGAGGATGCCGCCCCCAAGGCCCGCGTCATCGGCCCCGGCCGCGAGCTCAAAACCTGGCCCGAGACGCGCCGGAAGGTGGAGATTGTGTTCGCCGGCCTGCTGAAGCGGCCGCTTGCCACCTTAACCGCGACCGATCTGCAAATGGCCGCCGACGCCTATGCGTCGAAGACCAGCGCATCCGCCGCGGTGCGCTATGTCCGGCCCATCCTGAAATGGGCGGCGCAGCGCAGCTATGTCGCGCGCGACGTGGCGCTGGTGGACCCGCCGGCGACGGTGAAGCGGCGGGACCGCGTTCTCGGCCGGGACGAGCTTGCCGCAATCCTCCCTGCCCTCTCGGCACCCGACGCCAACACCTACAATCGTGCGCTCCGCTTCATGCTGCTGACGCTCTGCCGACGCGACGAGGCCGCCTCCGCCAGGTGGGCGGATGTGGACCTGGAGGCCGGCGAATGGCGCCTCAGCGAGACGAAGAACGGCAAGCCGCACCGCCTGCCATTGTCGCGGCAGGCCGTGGCGCTGCTGCAAGACATCGGCCCGCGCCAGCCGGCGGACCTCATCTTTCCGGCGCGTGGTGGCGACAAGCTGCTGAACTGGGATCGCGCCACCAAAGTCGTCATGGAAGCCACGCGCACCGCCGGCTGGACCCGTCACGACCTGCGCCGCACCGGTGCCACCATGCTTGGTGAGATGGGCGTTGAGCCGCACATCATCGAAGCCGCGTTGAACCACACGTCGATCCACAGCCAGCTTGCCGCCACCTACAACCGCTCCCGGTATTTCCCCGCGGTGAAGGAAGCGCTGCAACTGCTCGCCGACAGCCTGGACGGTATCGCCGCCGGTGGTGCTGCCATCACGAACCTGGCCGCCGAGCGGTCGAAGCGTGCGGCCGGTCAGACGGCGACCGGCTGAAGCTTCGCCGATCAGCGAGACCGGGATCTGATGTCGCCAGAGCCGACCGCCCGCGTGGAGAGCCCGATGAGGGAGCCCGCCCTGCCCACCACAACAACGCCCGAGCTCGCCACGTTGCGCGCAATCGCTGTGGCCATGCGCGCCGTGGTGGATAGCCACGAACTGCAAAACAGCGTGCAAATCTTTCCAGATTCCCTGGGTAAACAGCGTCCAAAAGTTTCCACCCAGGGTCATGCGATCATCCGGCCTTTGCGCTGGAGAATCTGGGGTGTTGGCTATGGATCTGATTGCCAAAATTCGATTTCGCCGT
>CANJXD010000116.1 GCA_947478535.1 Acetobacteraceae bacterium | reverse complement strand
GCCCTGCTGGGGCCGTCGGGCTGCGGCAAGACCACCACGCTGCGGATGATCGCGGGCCTCGAAGTGCCGGATGCCGGGCGTATCCTGGTTGGTGGCCAGGACGTGACGGCGCTGCCACCGCATCGGCGCAACATGGGGGTGGTGTTTCAGTCCTACGCGCTGTTCCCGCATATGACGGCGGCGCAGAACGTCGCCTTCGGGCTGGAGATGCGCGGCGTTCCCCGTGCCGAACGGGCCAACCGCGTGACGGAGACGCTGGCGCTGGTCGGCCTCGGCGCGCTGTCGGCCCGCAAGCCGAAGCAATTGTCGGGCGGTCAGCAGCAGCGCGTGGCGCTGGCCCGCGCACTGGCGCCCCGGCCGGACCTGCTGCTGCTGGATGAGCCGCTTTCCGCCCTCGATGCCAAGCTGCGGGAGGAGGTGCGGGACGAAATCCGCGCCTTGCAGCAGCGCCTTGGCACCACCGCCGTCTTCGTCACGCATGACCAGACGGAAGCCCTGGCCATGGCGGACATGGTCGCGGTGATGAATGAGGGGCGGATCGAACAACTGGCGCCGCCGGAAGAGGTGTTCGAACGCCCCGCCACGCGCTTCGTCGCGACCTTCGTCGGCCGCGCCGCGCGCCTGCCCGCCAAGGTTGAAGCCCCTGGCCAGGTGCGGGCCGGGGAGGCGCTGCTGCGGGCCGCGGAGACGCCGGGCCAGGGCGCCGTGGAGGTGTTCATCCGCCCGCACCGCGTCCATCCGTTGGCGGAGGGGGAGGCGGCGGAGAATGAATTGCCGGCCCGCCTGCTCCGCCGCACCTATACCGGGGAGGTGGTGAGCCTGGAATGCGAGACGCCGGCCGGGCGGATGCTGGCGGAACTGCCGGGCGGCGCGCCGGGTGCCGGCCTAGCCGTCGGGGCCTCGCTGCGGCTGGGCTTCCGCGCAGCCGACGTCCGGGTCTTCGCGGCGTGATCGGGCTGCTGCTCTGCCTGCCGGCGGCGCTGATCCTGGGCGTCGGGTTCGTGTGGCCGGTCGCACTGCTCGGCCGCATCGCCTTCAACCGCACCACCGATATGGGCGCGATGGAGGAGGCGCTGAGCCTCGACACCCTGACCAAGCTGGTGGAGGACGATTTCACCTGGGAACTCGCCTGGAACACCGCGACCCTGTCGGCGAGTTGCGGGGCGATGGCGGTGGCACTGGCGCTGCCGGTCGCGCTGCTGATCCGCGCCGCGCCGCCGCGTTTCCGGGGCGTGCTGTCCCTGATGGCGGTGGCGCCGCTGCTGGTCAGCGGCACGGCGCGCGTCGTCGGCTGGATGGCGATCCTGGGTGACCGGGGGATGATCAACGCGGCGCTGGCCTGGCTGGGACTGGTGGATGATCCCGTGCGGCTGATCAACAATTGGACGGGGGTGCGGATCGGGCTGACGGAAAGCCTGATGCCCTATGCCTGCCTGGTGCTGATCGCGGGGCTCGGGCGGCTGGATTCCCGGCTGGAGGAAGCGGCGGCAACCTTGGGTGCGACGCGCGCCCGCACCTTCCTCCGCATCACGCTGCCGCTGGCCGCTCCGGCGCTGGCGGCGGCCTTTCTCCTGGTGTTCGTCCTCGGCGTTTCCGCCTTCGTCACACCCCGGCTGATGGGTGGTGGGCGGGTCTTCGTGGTGGCGACGGAGATCTTCGACCTGGCGCTGGAAAGCGTGGATTGGCCGGCGGCGGCGGCGATGGCGATGCTGCTGCTGGGGGCACTTGCAATAGCTATGGCGCTGCGCGCCGTGGTGGGGCGGGTGGCACGATGAAGCCGGGCTGGGTGCTGCGCCTCGCTGCCTTCTGCGGCTATGCGCTGCTGCTGTCACCGGCCTTGCTGGTTTGCGTCATTTCCTTCTCGGCGGGGGATTTTCTCAACTTTCCGCCGCCGGGGCTTTCGCTGCGCTGGTATGCGGCGCTGGTCGGCAATGCGGAGCTGATGGCGGCGCTGCGGAATTCGGCGGTGCTGGCGTTGGCGGTGGCCTGCGTCGCGCTGCTGGCGGGGGGGCCTGCGGCCTATGCCATCGCGCGGTTGGACTTCCCCGGGAGGGGGGCGATGGCGGCCTTCCTCGCGGCGCCGCTGCTGTTGCCGACGCTGGTGCTTGGCCTGGCCCTGCTGCTGGCGCTGCAACCGGTGAAACTGGCGGCGACCTGGCCGGGGCTGCTGCTGGCCCATGCCATGGTCGCCGTGCCCTTCGCGGTCCGCATCATGACCACGGCCTTCGGCGCGGTGCCGCGCGACCTGGAGGAAGCGGCCTGGACGCTGGGGGCGACACCGTTCCGCGCCGCGCTGCGCATCACCCTGCCCCTGGCCGCGCCGGGCGCTATCGCGGCGGGGGCGCTGTGCTTCCTGGTGTCCTTCGATGAGACGGTGATCAGCCTGTTCCTGGTCGGCCCGCGCCTGTCGACGCTGCCGGTCGAGATGTTCCGCTATGCTGAAAATCGCACCGATCCGCTCGTCGCCGCCTTGGCGATGACGCTGATCGGCATTGCCCTGTTCGTTGTCCTGCTGGTGGAGCGCCTGGTCGGCTTCACCCGCGCTGTTGGGAGAAGTTGAGCCATGGCGAAATATGTCGTCGAGAAGATGCCGAACCCGCTGAGCGGCGAGGTCATCGCCCTGCTGGAGAAGACGGAGACCGCGACCGTCGGCCATTGGCGGCATTGGGGTTTCTGCGATCGCAAGATCCAGGGCCTGCTGCGCCGGCGCGTGGCTGGCACGGCGGTGACGGTGCAGTTCCCGGGGCCGGATTCGACCATCCTGCACTATGCGCTCGGCCTGCTGCGGCCGGGCGATATCCTGGTGGTGGACCGGCTGGGCGATGACCGCCACGCCTGCTGGGGTGGCGGCGTGACGGTTGCGGCGAAAGCGGCGGGCTGCAAGGCCGGGATCGTCGATGGCGCCTGCACGGATATCGAGGAGGTGGAGGCCAGCGACTTCCCGCTGTGGTGCAGTGGCCTCGCCCCGATCACGACCCGCATCTATGACCTCGGCGGGCGGATGAATGTGCCGGTGTCCATCGGTGGCGTGGTGGTGATGCCGGGTGACGCCGTGCTGGCCGACGAATCCGGCGTGCTGATCATGTCGCCCGGCGAGGCCGAGGCCGAGGCGCGCGCCGCGATCGCCCGGCAGGAACGGGGATTGGCAAGCCAGGCGCGCTGCGCGGCGGGGGAGAAGCTGGGCGATATCAGTGGCGCCACGGCGAAGGTGCTGGCCGGGCTTGCGTGATCGCCCGCAGCTTGCGTAATGGGGCGGCGCGGGTCTGGGCCCGTAGCTCAATGGTCAGAGCGGGCCGCTCATAACGGCTTGGTTGCAGGTTCGAGTCCTGCCGGGCCCATTTCCCGCGCCCGCGAAGCGGCGCGGGGCACTGCCCCGCGAGCGGGAAATCCGCCGGAGGCATGACGATCCCGGCGCGCAGCGCCGGAACTGCTTTTCTCCGTACCGTCAGATGAGAGATTTGCTGCGTCGCATCAAGCGCCTGGGCTAGCCTCGCGGCATGACCGATGCCCTCACCGTCGCGCGTGCCCTCTCCGCCGAGTATGGCGAGGATTTTGCCAACCACACGCCGATGGTGCTGCATGCCCAGCGCCAGCTCGGCGGCACGGAGGCTGAGGCGCGGCGCTTCCTCGACGCCTATTTCCGCGACAACCACCTCGGCCCCATGCCCGCCTCGCCGGCGCCGATCACGCAGGCGAATTGGCGCGACCATTTCGGCGACCGGGCATGGCAGGCGGCCTACCGTGCCTTTTTCCTCGATGAGCTGGACAGGCTCGGTTCAGCGGAGGCGCTGGCGGCGCGCTATCTGCCCGCCCTGCTGCCTGGCATGGCTGCGAGCGCGCTGCATGCGCTGATGCGCCTCGCCTATGCGCGAGATACCGGCGATGCGTCGGAGGTGGCGGCTGCGCTCGGCTATTGGGCGGCGAGTTCCCTCAATCTCGGCGAGGGCACCGGCGCACCGCCGGCGACCGACCAGCCGCTGGAGGTGCTGCTGCGGATCGGGCGGGAGAAGAGCCTCGCGAGCATGACTTTCGACCAGGGCCTGCTGTGGCATGCGATGCGCCGCACGGCTGCCATGCCCGCCTTCGCCGGGGTGCATGACTGGCTGGCGATCACGCCCGGGACGCTCGACCTGATCGCGCGGGATTCGCTGCTGCTGCTGGCGCATACGATGGAATTCGCGGCCATCCACGCCGTGACGGGCACGCATTGGCTACGGCTGATCCTGCCGCTGCTGGAGCCCGTTGATCAGGCGCGCGCCATCCGTTTTTTCTGGCAGGCCGTCGCCTCCGCCTATCCGAAGATGGGCTGCCCGCGGGTTGCCACCGCGGCCGAAGCTGCGGCGATGCGGGCTGTCCCGCTGCCGGCCTGGGAGGTGATCGCGGCCGCCGCCTGTGCCTCGGATGACGAGCACGACGTCTCGCTCGCCTATTCCGCGCGCTGCGAGGAAGCGCATCGCGGGGACCCGCTCTATCGCTACGTCGCGGCGAAGCGCCTCGGGCTGGTCGGCTGAGGCGTCATCCCACCGGGATGGCTCTGCCTCGGCGTCAGTCGCCCGAGCCGCGCTCGGCCTGGGATTGCGCGGCCAGGGCACGGGCCATCTGGCTCAGCGCTTCCTGGTGCTTCTCATTGTCGATCAGCGCGAAGTTGCGGGCGAGTTCGAGGCACATCCGCTGGCGCGGGGAGGCTTCGAGCTCCGCGCTATCCACCGTCAGCCCATCAAAGAACCAGGAGACCGGCACGCCGAGGACCTGCCCGATCTCGAACAACCGCCCGGCAGAGATGCGGTTCAGCCCCCGCTCATATTTGTGGGCCTGCTGGTAGGTGACGCCGATCATCTTCGCGAGCTGCTGCTGGGAAAGGCCCATCATCACCCGCCTTTCGCGGATACGGGCGCCGACATGGCGGTCCGCCGCGTTCGCACGGTGGCTAGGCCGCTCTCCGGTCTCCTCGGGGGTCCGGGTGGAGGCTGGGGGCTGGGTCCCGGCTTTGCAGGCGGCGGTCCGGTCGCTGTCAGTCGATGCCATGGTCTTCGATCCCTCCCGGTGTGATCCACCGAGCAATGCAACAGATGGGCACGCGCTCGCCCGCCACGCGCATGACAAGCCTGTGAGTGTGGCCTGGCGGGCATGGAGGCCGCCATACTGGGCTTCACATCATCGCGCGTCAGCGGGTGGCAGGTTCGCGCACCGGTGTGTGATGGTGTCGTACGGGGGCGGAGGAGGCGCGCTTCAGCTGTCCGCGGGCTTCCGGGCGGCGGCCTTCAGCTGGTCCAACTGGCGCTGCAGCGCCTCCACCTCCGCCTGGAGGGCGGCGAGGCGGGAGGCCTCGGAGGGCGGGTCCTGCATCTCCCCGGCCGGGCGGAACGGTGCGAAGAGGTTCATCGCCCTTTCCATCATGGCGAGGTTCTGCTTGCCCACCTCCTCCAGCCCGCCGAGCGGCACGCCGAAGGGGTTGAAGCCGCCCATCGTCTGTTCGACGGTCCGCCGCACTTGGTCATGCTGGCGGGAGAAGGCGCCCATGACCGATTCGAGGTAGCGCGGCACCAGCGACTGCATGCTGTCGCCGTAGAAGCCGATGATCTGCCGCAGGAAGGAGGTCGGCAGCAGGTTCCGCCCCTTCGCTTCCTCCTCCACGATGATCTGGGTCAGCACGCTGCGGGTGATGTCTTCCCCGGACTTGGCGTCATAGACCACGAAGTGCCGGCCGTTGCGGACCATCACCGCCAGATCCTCCAACGTGACGTAGGAGGACGATTCGGTGTTGTAGAGGCGTCGGTTCGCGTACTTCTTGACGACGACCGGCGGGGTCGCCGGGGAGGTCGCATTTGTGTCCGCCGTGTCCGCCGTCGCCTGGGTCGTGTCCTGTGCCATGCGCCTGCCTTCCGTACGGCGGTGCCGCCGTGAAGCACGATGTTATCATGCGGAGTAGTGCAGTGCGAAAGCCCTGATGCGCGATTCAGTCCAAAATCGGAGACGGGGGGAGTTCGGCCGCCCCGGCCCGTGGCGTGAAATCCACCCCGGCATGCTGCGCCGCGGCGGTGGAACCGGTATGCTGCTCTCCAGCGTGGGCCGGGGGCCGCACCCGTTGGGGGAGAGTGATGACGGGCTGGTCGCCCAAGGACGACGCCGATCTGGAACGCCTGGCCGAGGACTGGATCACGCTCTGGCAAAGCGAGATCGCGGGCTTGGCGGCGGACCGGGAAACGGCGGAAGGCTTGGCTGGCATGGCTTCGGCCTGGGCTGCGCTGGGCGCCGCCTGGCTACGCGCGACCGCATCGCCCCCGTTTGGCCGTACCCCGCCCGGGATGCCGGACCCCTTCGCCGCCTTCCGGTCACCCGGGTTTTCGGGGGGCTTTTCGGGCGGCTTCGCCCCTCCCTTCGGCCAAGCTTGGGCCACCCCGCCGCATGACAGCGCCGCTACGCCGCCGGGGGCCGCGTCCGCTGCCTCTGCATCTGATCCTGGGGGCCAGCCGCGGGATGGCGGCGATCGGCAGCGCGGCGATGCTGCCGATCCCGAACCGGCCGGACACCATCTCCGCGAGCGATTGGCAGCGCTGGAGCGCCGCCTGGCCGATATCGAAGCAGGGGCAGGCCGAACTCAGCCGGATCGGCGCCGCCCTCGCCGCCGCAAGCCACCGGCCTGAGGCGTTCCGCGCGGCGGTGGTCCGCCGGCTGCTGCGTGCCGATCGCGCCCTGCTGGCCGGTATCGCCGCCTATCGCCGCCACCCCTATCAGCGGGACCTGGCGGACCCGCCGGTGATCTGGGCCGAGGGCGGGTCCCGCCTGTTGGATTACGGTGGGGGGGCGACCGGAGTATCGGTGGTGTTCGTCCCCTCCCTGGTCAATCGCGCCCAGGTGCTGGACCTGATGCCGGGGCGGTCGATGCTGCGCTTCCTGGCCGGCGCGGGTATCCGCCCCCTGCTGCTCGACTGGGGCTGGCCGGGGGAGGCGGAGCGCGCCTTCACGCTGACAGACTACATCGCCGGGCGGCTTGAACGCGCGTTGATGGCGCCGGCGCTGGTCGCCGGGGGGCGGGTGGTCCTGGTGGGGTATTGCATGGGCGGGCTGCTGGCGCTGGCCGCCGCGTTGCGCCGGCCGGATCGGGTCGCCGCGCTGGGCCTGCTCGCCACGCCGTGGGATTTCCATGCCTCGGCGGAGGAGGCGGAGCGCGCCCGCGCCGCCGCCGCGCTGTTGCCGGGGCTGGAGTTGATGATGGCCAACACCGGCGCCTTGCCGGTCGATGCCATCCAGGGGCTGTTCGCCGGGCTGGACCCCTTCGGCATCCCGCAAAAGTTCAGGGCCTTCGCCCGGCTGGACCCGGATTCCGAGCGCGCCCGGCAATTCGTGGCGCTGGAGGATTGGCTGAATGACGGCGTGCCGCTGGCCGCCCCGGTGGCGCGGGAAGCCCTGGGCGGCTGGTATGGCGCCAACCAGCCGATGCGCGGCGCCTGGCGGGTGGCCGGCGCGGTGGTGGAGCCGGCGGCTTTGGCCATGCCCGCCTTCTGCGCCGTGCCGCACCGGGACCGCATCGTGCCCCCCGCTTCAGCCCAGGCGCTGGCCAGGCTTCTGCCGGATGTGGTGGTGCATGAGGCCGCGGCGGGGCATATCGGCATGGCCGCCGGCAGCGGCGCGGAACAGGCCCTCTGGCGCCCCTTGCTCGGCTGGCTGCGAAGCCTGTAGCACCGGCGCCCGGTTGCTATTAAGGAACCGGCGGGGCTGCCAATTCCGATCGAGGAACCGGCAGGACTGCCAATCACGAGGAAGGAGCCACACGGGCCCATGACCGAGATCGTCATCGCATCCGCCGCCCGCACGCCGGTCGGCTCCTTCAACGGCGCCTTCGCCAGCCTCACGGCCCATGCGCTCGGCACTGTCGCCATCCAGGCGGCGCTTGCCCGCGCCGGGGTGAAGCCGGAGGAGGTGGACGAGGTGATCCTGGGCCAGGTACTGCCCGCCGGCGCCGGCCAGAACCCCGCCCGCCAGGCCGCGGTCGCCGCCGGCATCCCGGTGGAACGCACGGCCTTCGGCATCAACCAGCTCTGCGGGTCCGGCCTGCGCAGCGTGGCGCTCGCGGCGCAGCAGATCGCATGCGGGGATGCCGCCATCGTCGTCGCCGGCGGCATGGAGAGCATGACCCAGGCGCCGCACTGCGCGCAG
The DNA here is from genome assembly GCA_947478535.1 of Acetobacteraceae bacterium. Next base: position 4,662 of record CANJXD010000116.1, on the reverse strand, counting down.
CTGCGCGCCGGCACCAAGATGGGTGGGCTCGAACTGGTCGATACGATGCTGCGCGACGGGCTTTGGGATGCCTTCCAGGGCTATCACATGGGCACGACGGCGGAAAACGTCGCCCAGAAGTACCAGCTGACGCGCCAGGAGCAGGACGAATTCGCCGCCGCCAGCCAGCGCAAGGCCGGCGAGGCGATGAAGGCCGGCCGCTTCAAGGATGAGATCGTCCCGGTGACCGTGAAGGGCCGCAAGGGCGATGTGGTCGTGGATACGGATGAATATCCGAAGCCCGAGACCACGATGGAAATCCTCGGCAAGCTGCGCCCCGCCTTCGACAAGGCCGGCACCGTCACCGCTGGCAATGCCTCCGGCATCAATGACGGCGCGGCCGCCGCGGTGGTGATGAGCGCGGCCGAGGCGGCCAAGCGCGGCATCACGCCGATGGCGCGCATCGTCAGCTGGGCGACGGCGGGCGTCGATCCCTCCATCATGGGCACGGGTCCGATCCCGGCCAGCCGCAAGGCGCTGCAGAAGGCGGGCTGGACGGTCGATATGCTCGACCTGATCGAGGCCAATGAAGCCTTCGCGGCGCAGGCCTGCGCGGTGAACAAGGACCTCGGCTGGGATCCGTCCAAGGTGAATGTGAATGGCGGCGCCATCGCGCTCGGCCATCCCATCGGCGCCTCGGGCGCGCGGGTGCTGAACACGCTGCTGTTCGAGATGCAGCGCCGCAACGCGAAGCGCGGGCTGGTCACGCTCTGCATCGGCGGTGGCATGGGCGTCGCGATGTGTGTGGAACGCACCTGAACGGCGCGATGTGCGTGGAACGCGCCTGAACGGTGCGACGTGCGTGGAACGCGCCTGAAGTCGTTCAGGTGACGGAGGAAAGAACGGCCGGAGGCGGAAGCCTCCGGCCGTTTCTGTTGGCGGCGCCTCAGAAGATGAAGTCGGCTTCCGTCAGAACGGTGGCGACCGCGAAGCTCAGGCTGATGCCTGTGCCGCCGGAGGTGGTGACCACGGCATAGGGGAATTCATAGTCGGGCGGGCTGTAGCCCAACAGCGCCTCGAGCTCCGCGAAATCGGCGAAGCCGAAAGCCGTCATGTCGATCAGATCCTCGCCCTGGGCGAAGTCCTTGATGCTGTCCTGCCCATGGCCAGGGGCGAAGACGTAGACATCCGCGCCGCTGCCGCCGTTATAGACCTGCTCTCCAGCGCCATCGATGAAGCGGTCGGCGCTTTCGGTGCCGAGGAAGCTTTCCACATCAAACATCGCAATGCCGTTGCCGCTGCCGAGCGTCACGGTGCGCGCGCCGACATTGATGGTCGCCCCGAAGCCGCCATAGACCGCGGACAGGTCCAGCGTGTCATTGCCGGTGCCGGCACTGAAGGACACGTCCTGCACCGTCAGCGAATGGGTTTCCCCATCGAAGAAGGTGGCGAGCGAGAAGATGTCGTCGCCGGCGGCGGTTTCCAGGTTGATGTTGCGGATGATGATGGTGGCATCGCCGCGCGTGCCATTCGCGCCGTCCAGCCCGGCCACGCCAGCGGTGGTGTTCGTCGTCATATCGCCCGCGGTGCTGCTGCCGTTGGTGCCGATATCCGTGCTGCCGCTGCCGCCGGCACCACCCGCGCCACCGGTCGCCGTGGCTTCGATGCGGATCAGCGTGTCAGCAGCGTCGCCGGAGAAGAAGCCGTAGCTGAAGCCGTTGATGGTCGCGATGGCGTCGCCGCCGTCGCCGCCATTGCCGCCATTGCCGCCGATGTCGCGCGCGATATCCGTGGTGCCGGACAGCGCCGCGGCACCATGGGTTTCATCGACACTGGTTTCGTTGGTGCCGGGCGCGCCGCCATTGCCACCGTCGCCGCCATCGCCGCCGATGGCCGTGGCGGTGATGGTCCAGTCAATGTCGGGGGAGAAATTGCCACCGCTCGTGAGGACGCTGGCGGCCGCGTCGCCACCGCGCCCGCCATTGCCGCCCGCGCCGCCTTCGCCGCCATCGCCGGGGGTGGCGAGATCGGCGTCGAGATCACCATCGCCGCCGGCGCCGCCCGTGCCACCCGCGCCGCCATCCCCGCCTTCGGCCACCATGTTCAGCGTGTTCGTCATGCGCGCTGTGAAGGAGTTCCGGTAATTGCTGAAGCTGGCAGCGGCCGCCCCACCGTCGCCGCCATCGGCACCCGCCCCGCCGGCCCCGCCCTGGTTGCCGTCGATGCCGATGCCACCTGTCAGTTCATCCGACGGGTCGAAGACGGAGGAGGAGAAATCGCGGCTGCTGTCGCCGCCCGCCCCGCCGTCGCCTCCGGCGCCGCCCGCGCCGCCCAGCGCGGTCAGGGTGGTGGAAGCGGGGTCCTGCTGCGCTGTCTCGAGGGCGCCAAGCAGGATTTCGGTGTCCACGCCCGAAGCCGTGGCGCCGCCGCCGGCGCCGCCCGCGGTACCGGGACCGCCATCGACGCCCATCGGAACATTGCTCAGCGTGAGCAGAATGTCGGGCACGGTGACGGGCACGCCATCGGCGCCCGCGGCGCCAGACGGCCCGGCGCCACCGGCGCCGCCGGTCAGCGTGCCGGTGCGCAGCAGGCTGTCCGGGCCGATGGTGCCGTACAGGCCGTCACTCACGCTATAGAGAATCTGGGAGAGGCTTTCGCCCGCCTCGCCGGGATCGCCATCTGCACCCGAGAAACTGCGGTCCTGGACGACGTTGAAGGGCGTATCGGCCTGGTTCTCGACGCTGATCGTGAAGCTGCGCTCGACGACGCGGCTATCGCCGGCATCGGTGCCGCGGATCATCACCGTGTAGGATTCGTTGGTCTCGAAATCGAGTTCCGCCGTTGTCTCCAGCCGGTTGCCATCCATGGCGAAGGGCACGCCGCCGGTGACCACTTCCCAGGTCACGGTGCCGACGGGCACGAAGTCCAGCACCGCCACCTCACCCACCCGCGCGCCAACGGCCAAGCCCTCGGAGACGCTGGTGTCGTTGATCTGCAGGTCCGGCTCGGTGACCGGGATGGTGAATTGCTCAGAATACTGCAGGCCGTGGCTGTCCGTCACGGTGATGGTCAGCGTGACTTCCTGTTCGGTCGCGAAGTCAATCGCGGGGCCGGCGGGATCGACCCAGAGGAAGGCGCCGAAGGCGATGGTGAAGCGCGGATCATCGACGGAGAAGGTGAAGGTATCCCCGACCTCTGGGTCGACGGCAGTCAGGATGCCAATGCCGGCGAGGCCTGTGCCCCCGTTATCGGCACCGGTGACAATCACCCCGCCGGCCACGAAGAAGATATCAGTCGGCGGCAGGAAGCTCAGCAGGAAGTCATCGGCGTCGAGCGAGGCGAGCGCCGTGCCGATAAGGCGCACCCGCTGGCCAGCCGGCAGGTCGATAAGCGTGTCGCCCGCGCTTTCCGTGGCGTAGGTCAGCAACGCCGCGAAGGTACCGACCCCGGCCGCCCGCAGGTCGATCAGGTCCTCGCCCGCCGTGAAATCCCGGATCACGTCGATACCGCTGGTGCCGGTGATGACGAAGACATCATTGCCGGCGCCGCCGTAGAGCTGATCCTTGCCCTCGTCGCCCGAGAGTGTGTCGAAGCCGGCGCCACCGCTCACCGTGTCGTCGCCCAGGCCACCGGCCAGAACGTCATCGCCATCGCCGGCGGCCAGCTTGTCCCGGCCGTCATCGCCCGAAAGCGTGTCGGCGCCCAAGCCGCCGCGCAGATCGTCGTTGTCGAGGCCGCCCTGGAGCACATCGGCGCCGTCGCCGCCGAGCAGGCTGTCAGCGCCAGCGCCGCCGGTCAGGCTATCATTGTCCTGCCAGCCCACCAGCAGATCCGCCCCATCATCCCCGGTGAGGCTGTCGGCGCCCAACATGCCTTGCAGGGTGTCCGCATCGGTGCCGCCGAACAGCGCGTCATCCCCAGTGCCGCCATCCAGCAGGTCCGCCCCGGTGCCGCCTGCCAGCGTATCGGCGCCGGCGGCGCCGTCCAGGATGTCATCGCCATCATTGCCGGCCAGGCCATCATTGCCGCCATGGCTGCGCACCACGTCGTTGCCAGCCCCACCCATCAGCGTGTCAGCCTGCTCGCTGCCGGAAAAGCGGAGCACAGTGGCGGCGCCGATGGCTGTGCCATCCACGATCAGGGAGCCGGTCATGGCCTCGTCGGCCTTGATGGTGAACAGGCTGGCGAAGGCTGCTTCCGCATTCGCCCCGAGGGTGATGGTGGCATCGCCCGCGCTGGCGGCGCGCAGTTCCTCGAAGCCGGACAGGCCCGCAAAGGCCGCATCATCCAGGATGAAGGCGCCCGGTGTCCTGACGATCAGCCGGTCGTACCCGCCAAGCCCGGCCTGGGCCAAGCCGGGTGCCAGCAATTCGGCGGTGTCGGTGGCGATGAAATTGTCGTCGGCCGCCGTGCCATTGCGGCCCAGGGGGCCGCCGGTCAGCGGATTGATCCGGAAGTTTGCCATTTTTGTCTCGTATCCAACCGTGATCGGCAAGGCCGCTCGGCAGGAGTTAAGGCTCCAAAGGCATTATCCGTCCAGCACGCATGAAACGAAGGGCGGATTCAACATCCGTAGCGAACACCACTGATTTCCTTGAGGGGTTACGGTGGTTCGATGGCAGTTCAGAGAAGACGGCTGACGGTCGTGGACCGTACGATCATCGAGCTGCGGCGGCGTGACGG
>CANJXD010000115.1 GCA_947478535.1 Acetobacteraceae bacterium | reverse complement strand
CTGTCCCTCTAGCGCCACGTCCAGCACGCGTAGCCGCTCGATGCCGAGCAGCCGCAACTGTGCTGCAACCGCCAATCCGCACATTCCTGCCCCGATCACCGCTACGTCGGTGATCTCGCGAGCCTGAACACGACGCGCGGGTATCCAAGGCTTCCAGGGCAGTTCGAGCCAATCCAGGTCTTGGCGCAGCCGCGCCTCCAGCGCGACAAGGCCGGCTGGCAGCGACGCGCCCTCATCCACGTGCTCTTGTCTCGCCCTTGCCGTTGCGGCCGACGCGTGGACAGCGCAGAATAACGAAATGCGCTACCGGGAAAAGGTTGTGGTCGTGACAGGCGGCGGCGGCGAGATTGGCGCCGCGCTTGCCCGGGGGTTTGCGAACGAAGGTGCCTCGCTCGTCATCGCCGATCTGCGCGCAGAGGCCGCCTGGCTCACCTCGAAGGCACTGCACAGCGCCGGCATGCCTGCACTGCCGCTCGCCGTGGATGTTGCACGGCTCGACGATCTCGATGCGATGGTGGCGGCGGCACTGGAGCGGTTCGGCCGGATCGACGTGCTGTGCAACACCGCGGGGATGCCGAGTGGCCCTCCTGACATCTTCGCCATCACCGAGGCGGAGTGGGACCGTTGCCTCGAAGTCAACCTCAAGGGCGCCTTCTTCGCCAGCCAGAAGGTAGGCCGTGCCATGGCTCTCACTGGCGGCGGCGCGATCCTGAATACAAGCTCGACTTCGGCCTATATCGCGTCCACGCGTCCGGCGATCCCATACGATGCGGCAAAGGGCGGGCTGCGCCAGTTGACCGTATCGCTTGCCGCGCACCTCGTGCAGCACGGGATCCGCGTCAACGCCATCGCGCCCGGCACGATAGACACGCGTTTTGCCGCCGGCTTGGTAGATGAGGAGACGCGGCTTGCAAGGCTCGCGGTCCGCGTAGCCCAGCGCATCCCGATGCGCCGGCCTGGCCGGCCTAACGATTTGGTCGGCGCAGCGCTGTTCCTGTGTTCGGAAGAGGCGTCCTATATCACTGGGCAATCGCTCGTCATCGACGGCGGCATCCTCCTGGTCTGATCGCCAAGGCTGGATCATCCTTCGATGCGAATGCCCGTGGCGCGCACCATCTCACGCATGCGGCCGATGGACGCGTCTACGAATCCCTGGGCGTCCTCGAGCCGCTGGTCGACCGGGAAGGGTGCCATCATCTGCTGGTCGAGGGAGGCGAGGAACTCGCTGTCGCGCAGCAGCGCGACCAGCGCGCCATGCAGTCGCCGCAGCACCGGCTGAGGGGTTCCAGCAGGTGCGAAATATCCGTGCCAGACTGGTACGTCCATCGCCTCAAGCCCGAGTTCACGCACCGTCGGCACATCCGGCAGCGCCGGCTGGCGCGCGCGGCCGGTCACCGCGAGCAGGCGGACGCGCCCCCCATCAGCGAGAGCCTTCCCGCCTGCGGCGCCAGTAAAGATCATCGCAACGGTACCAGCGGCCACGTCCGTTAGGGCCGGGCCAGCGCCACGATAAGGCACGTGGTTCAGGTTCAGCCCCCGCGTTCGACCGAGCATCTCGAGCCCGACATGCCCGGGCGTGCCGACTCCGGAGGAGGCGTAGGGAACCGGGTTCGGTTGCGCCTTGATCCAAGCGATGAAATCTGCGGCGGTACGCGCCGGAATTGTGGAACTGATGAAGAGCCCATTGGTATCGTCGGCCACGAAGGCAATAGGGGCAAAATCCTTCGTGCCGTCGAAGGGCTCCGGGTTCATCAGTGCGGGCGTCAGTCCAATGGTCGAGGAGGTACCCTGCACGAGCGAGTAACCGTCGGGCGCTGAGCGGGCGACGTTCTGCATGCCAACTGTTCCGCCCGCTCCAGCGCGGTTGTCGACGACAACTTGCTGACCCAGGCTCTCGCTCAGCTTCCGCGCCACGAGACGGCCGAGCAGGTCGCTTGCACCGCCCGGCGCCCAGGGAACCACCATGCGTACGGGCCGCGCCGGCCATGGTGCCTGCTGGGCGAAAGCGCCCGGTGCAGCCGCAAGCGCAGCAAACGCCGATACTGTGCGCATGAGGCCGCGTCGGCCGATCCTGACTTGTGCGTTGCTCATGACGCTTGCTCCCTCACGGCAGATCGTCGGCCGATAACGCCAGCCCGCGGTTCGCCGGAATGACCGGAGGTCGCGCGTTGCAAGGCGAACGCCAGACAGGCTAGCCAACACCTCGCATAGGGGCTGTGTCAACAGCAGACAGGCTTAGGGTGAGGCCTTCGCGCCCGAGTAGCAGCATGGTTGACCCCTGCCGACAACGGCAGGATGATGGAGTGGAACGGCGCTGAGGTGCCGCAGAATGGAGAGGCGAGCGCATGCCGATCGTGGACTTCCGCCTCCGTCCGCCGACGCTGGGCTTCCTGGGATCGAAGATCTACGCGAACGCCGCAAACCGCGATCGTTACACAAAGCGCCTCGGTTTTGCTCCGCCACCCTCCGCCCAGCACCAGTCGATGGATATGCTGATTGCGGAAATGGACCGCGCGGGCATCACCACCGGTGTGGTGGTCGGCCGCACCACGGCCATGCTCGGCAGTATCCCGAACGCCGACGTGGCGAAGATCGTTGCGGACTATCCCGGGCGCTTCGTCGGCGTGGGATCGGCCGACACGACTAACCGCCATGTAGCTGTGCAGATGATCGAGGAATCGCGGCGGCTCGGCCTCGCGATGGTTAACATCGAGCCAGGAGTGCTGGACCCGCCGATGCTGCCGGACGACCGCCGGCTTTATCCTGTCTATGCCCATTGCGAGGATGCCGGCGTGCCGCTCGTCATCATGGCAGGCGGAGGTGCTGGGCCGGACATCACCTACACGGCGCCCGAGCATCTGGACCGGGTCCTGAGCGACTTCCCGAAGCTCACCATGGTGTGCTCGCACGGTGGTTGGCCCTGGGTTCAGGAGATCGTCTCGATCGCCTTCCGCCGACCCAATCTGTACCTTTGCCCTGACATGTACTTGCTCGGGCTTCCCGGCATGGAAGATTATCTGCGCGCCGCCAACACCTTCCTTAGCGACCAGATGCTGTTCGGCACCGCGTATCCGTTCTGCCCGCTGGAGGACTACACGGCGCGCTTCCTTCAGCTCGACCTGCGGCCGGATGTCAGGGATAACATGCTGTGGCGCAATGCATATCGTCTGCTCGGGTTGTCGGAATGAAGTGATGAATGAGCTGTAGGCGACATTGTCTCGCGTGGGGTGCTTGGCACCCTGGCCGCTGGAAGTGGGGCGGGCACTCCTCAGCAGATGAGGCCTGCGCACAGGACAGTCGGTTAATTGAATGTCGAAATGGCGATTGCGCTGATACGATCTGGTCTGCCAGCAATGTGGAGCCGTTGCCGATTAGGGGCACCCGGGCTTCGAATTTTGGGTAAGCTTCATGGGCCCAATATCTACCGCTAGGCGGTCGATGTCCTGAAAAATGCCCAAGCCTGTCGCAGAACAACCCGTTCAATCTCAATGAGATAAAGCTTGCGGGTTAAATCGGGCTACCCCCAAGCTTCGGAGACTTTGGGGTCTCCGGAGAGAGAATTCCGGGTTCGTTGCGTTCTCCAACCCTCAAGCCGTCGCGGCAAAACCCCAGGGGACCTGCGGTTCACGGCGCCACCGACGCATGGAAAATGTGAGGTTGGAAAACCGACTGGAGCAGCGGTAGGAACCGGAATCCAACCGTCGCTGGGCGCCGTGAGACGAGTCTCGTCGGCCGACAACATTCGCCTGCGGTGACTCAACTCGACCTTGACCCTGAATGTCGTGCTGCGCATCATCTCCGTGAGGGGTCATCCGCGATCGCCCCGTGAGGCTTCGGCCCAAGAATCGCGTCCAAGCTCCCGCGCTTCGCGCATCAGGAGAGGACGCATTGTGCCAAGTCCGGACGTCATAACATTTGCGCAACTCAAGCGACTAGCCGGGACACCCGATCTACGCGACGGCGTTCGCGCTGGCGCAAAGCGCGTGGAGGCGGACCCGTGGGATGATTCCGCGCTCTGCTTCGGCTTAGCAGCCCGTTGACGAATTCGGCGTGGCCTGATTCTGACATCTGCAGCAGGCGGTGGCAGGTGTCATATGGCGCTGGGGCGGCAACGAGATCGACAGTCGGAGATGCTGGTGTCGTGGTCGGAGATGCCACGCTCACCGGGCCATGCGTTCTACGACCGGCTGCAGGCTGAGCTCGCCGCAGCCGGGTTCGACGGCTTCGTCGAGGTAGTATGTGCGGCGCACTACTCGGAGCGGCGTGGCCGGCCCTCGCTGCCGCCGGGGCGCTACTTTCGCATGCTGCTGGTCGGCTACTTCGAGGGCATCGACAGCGAGCGCGGCCTGGAGTGGCGCTGTGCCGACAGCCTTTCGCTGCGCGAGTTCCTCCGCGTCGGCGAGCGCGAGCGGGTGCCTGACCATTCCTGGCTGAGCCGCACGCGTGCGCGCCTGCCGCTCGAGTTGCACGATGCGGTCTTCACCTGGGTGCTGCAGCGTCTGGCCGAGCGCGGCTTGGTGAAGGGCGAGCGCATAGGCGTCGACGCCTCGACGATGGAGGCCAATGCGGCGCTGCGCGCCATCGTCCGACGCGGCAGCGGCGAGGGCTACCGCGAGATGCTTGGCCGCATGGCCCGCGAGAGCGGCATCGAGACACCGACGGCCGACGACCTCATCCGGCTGGATCGCGCCCGCAAGGGGAAGAAGCTCTCCAACGCCGAGTGGGAAAGCCCGACTGATCCGGATGCGCGCATCGCCCGGATGAAGGACGGCCGCACGCGGCTGGCGCACAAGCCGGAGCACGCGGTCGACCTCGACACCGGCGCGGTGATCGCCGCCGAGATGCACGCCGCCGACCGTGGCGACACCGCAACCCTGCCGGACACGCTGGCGAGTGCCGCGCGGCATCTCGGCAAGGTCGAGGCGGCGCCAAGCACAGAGGCGCCGGCCGAACTGGTCGCCGACAAGGGCTACCATTCCCGCGAGACGCTGAAGGCGCTTGACGATGGCCCGTGGAAGACGCGCATCGCCGAGCCGAAGCGCGACGGCTTCCTGCGCTGGCACGGCGACGACGCCGCCCGCCGCGCGGTGGTCAACAACCGCATCCGGCTGCTCTCCGGCGTCGCCCGCACCGCCTTCAAGTTGCGTGCCGAGATCGTCGAACGCTGCTTCGCGCTGGTGCTCGACCGTGGCGGCATGCGACGGACTTGGCTGCGCGGGCGGGAGAACATCCACAAGCGCTACCTGATCCACGTCGCCGGCTACAACCTCGGTCTGATCATGCGCCTGCTGACCGGCGCCGGCACACCCAGGGAGTTCCAGGCGCGCCTATCTGCGTGCCTCGCCGCCGTCATCATGCCGAACGGCTCCCCGATGCTGCTGCTGATCGTCGTCGCCGGCAATCAGACCGCCGCCATCGCCGTCCGCTTGGAGCCAGACACTCTCAGCTGAACAACGACTTCAGCAACGGGCTGTTAGGCGAATCTCCGAAGCGCATCGCCGCCACGGTGCTCGGCGTGTTGTGGCCCACCACGCCATGACCCCGCTTCCGGAGCACGAAGCCAGACCCGCCATGCGCCGCATCCTTTGGGCGCGCGGCTTCCGCGATTTTGGTGACGGCCTGGTCGCCGTGTCGCTGCCGGCCTGGTTCCTGGCGCTGGGCTATGGCGCGGCGGAGATCGGCGCCGTTTCGACCGCGGCGCTACTCGGATCGGCGCTGATGACGTTGGGGGTGGGTCTGCTCGGAGCGCGGGCTGATCCGCGCGTGCTGCTGCTGCTCGCAGCCGGGCTGATGACCGCGACGGGCCTGGGCTTCGTCTTCGCGACCGGCCTCGGCTTGCTGATGGTCGTTGCCCTGGTCGGAACCATCAACCCCTCGGCGGGCAGCGTGAGCATCTTCGCGCCGCTGGAGCAGACGATGCTGACGCGAGCAGCACGGGACGGCACGCGCACCGCCGTCTTCGCGCGCTACAGCTTCGTGGGCTCCTTCGCCGCCGCCGGCGGCGCCCTGGCTGCAGGCGGGGCGGATGGCCTCAAGGCGCTTGGCCTGGGTGAGCTAGCGGCATTCCGTTCCGCTTTCCTGCTCTACGCCGTGCTCGGCCTTGCCTGCTGGTTGGCCTATCGCGCGCTGCCGCGCCTGCCGCCCGAGGCGCGGCAGGCCGCCCATGCACCGCTCGGCCCCTCGCGGGGCATCGTGCTGCGGCTCGCAGCCCTGTTCAGCGTGGACAGCTTCGCTGGCGGCCTTGCCGTTCAGGCGCTGCTGGCGCTGTGGCTCTTCGAGCGCTTCGACCTTTCGCTGGCGCAGGCGGGCCTGTTCTTCTTCTGGACGGGGGTGCTGTCGGCCTTCTCATTCCCGGTGGCGGCATGGCTCGCCGGGCGGATCGGGCTGATCAACACCATGGTCTTCACCCACATCCCGTCCAGCCTTTGCCTGATCGCGGCGATGTTCGCGCCCGGCGTGGAGTGGGCGCTGGGGCTGCTACTGCTCCGCTCGGCGCTCTCGCAGATGGATGTGCCGACGCGGACCTCCTACGTCATGGCGGTGGTTACGCCGGCAGAGCGCACCGCCGCGGCCAGTTTCACGGCCGTGCCGCGCAGCCTGGCGGCGGCGGTGGGCCCGGCGATTGCCGGGGCGATCTTCGCGGCCGGCTGGCAGGCGACGCCCTTCATCATCTGTGGCGTGCTCAAAATCGCCTATGATTTCGCGCTGCTCTGGGCCTTCCGGCACATTCGCCCACCGGAGGAACAGTCGAGAGTTGCTGGGGGTGTCCGTTAGGCAGGGCTCCGCAAGTCAGGCTATTACCGTTGCAATGTTTTGTCATAATCGGGCAACGCCCACGACGTCCTGTGCCGCCAGATTGAGGTGGTGGTGGCCGGGACTTAGGGGGCGTGCGCGTGCTGATTCGAATTCTGCTGCTTGTTGCGCTGCTGGCAGCACCCGGCTTCCGCCCTGCCTTCAGCCACGAAGGCCATTCCCATGGGAACGAACCCGCGCCGCCGGCGGCCGCCGCACCGCGCGGCGAGGCGCATTCCGAGCTGTTCGAGATCGTGGCGGTCTTGGGTCCGGACCGCCGACTTTGGCTCTACCTCGACCGGCACGCGACCTCGGAGCCCATCGATGGCGCCACGGTGCAGGTCACCCTCGACGGTGAGGATCTAGGAGCGGCTACGCGGGCCGGCGAGGCGATCTACGTCCTCGCCAACCCCGCGCTGGAACGACCGGGCCCGCGGAACCTGGTCTTCACCATCACCGCCGCCGAGGACATGGACCTGCTGCCCGCGACGCTTGAGATCCCCGCTGCGGCCGGGGCTCTGACTGCAGCACCAGCGTCGTTGGAACTGCTCTCGATGGCGTTGCGCGAGCCCTACCTCTGGGCGGCGGGGCTGCTCCTGCTTCTGCTCGGCGTCGCCATCGGGCGGGCAGCAGCGCCTCGGCCCTTCCCGCCGCTTGTTGTCGTCGACCCGCCGGCAACCGCCACGCGCCCCCATGGCTTGCCGTCCGGCGCGCCGATGCCCGAGCGCGTGGCCGCTGGCCCGGCCGTGATGGCCCTTTTGGCAGTTCTTCTCGTGCCGATGATCGCCTGGGCCCAACCGATGGACGCGCCCCGACGGCAACCCGACGGAAGCATCTTCGTGCCCAAGCCTTCGCAACGTCTGCTGGGCCTGCGCACCGGCACGGCTGAGCCTGGCGAGGCCTCCGTTGCCATCCAGCTGACCGGCCAGGTCGTCGCAGACCCGAATGCCTCCGGCCGCGTTCAAGCCTCCGAAGCCGGCCGTATCGAGCCTCCGGAAGGCGGCTTCCCGGTGCTTGGCCAGCGCGTGGCGCGCGGCGAGGTGCTCGGGTTTGTCGTGCCCATTATGGCCGCGCAGGATCGCGTCGGCGTGCGCGCCAGCATCGCGGAGCTCGACGCCCTCATCGTGATCGGCGAGGCACGAGTTCGCCGGCTGACCGCGCTGACCGGCACCGTCGCGGCACGCGAGATCAGCGATGCCCGCGCCGACCTCGAAGGCCTGCGTCAGCGCCGCGCCGCGAACCTGCCGGCGGTGACGGGGCGGGAGCCGATCGTGGCCCCCTCCGCTGGCCTGATCAGCGTGGTGCGCGTCGCCGCCGGCCAGGTAATCCAGGCGCAGGAGCCGCTGTTCGACATCGTCGATCCGGCGCGGCTCTGGGTGGAGGCCATCGCCTTTGACCCCGCCGCGGTGGCGGAGGTTTCAGCGGCCTCCGCCATCACGGCCAGCGGCCAGGCGCTGCGGCTCGGCTTCGTGGGCCGCGGCATGACGCTACGCCAGCAGGGGCTGCCGCTTCATTTCCGCATCGAGGGCGGCGCGCCGGGCCTCGCCGTGGGGCAGCCCGTGACCGTGCTGGTGGAGACGCCTCGCCGCACCACCGGCATCGTGCTGCCGGCCGACGCGGTCGTGCGCAATCCCGAGGGCGGCCAGGTGGTCTATGAGATGCCGAGCGCCGAGCGCTTCCTGGCGCGGCCCGTGCGGGTCCAACCCCTCGACGGCCAGCGTGTGCTGGTCACGGCAGGGCTCGATCGCGGGGCGCGGGTGGTGACCAGCGGCGCCGGGCTGATCGCGCAGGTCCGCTAACAGTGTTCAACATCCTCGTCACTGCCAGCCTGCGGAACCGGATCTTCGTGTTGGTCGCGGCCGCGATCCTCGTGGTCTATGGCGCATTCACGCTGCAGCGCCTGCCGGTGGATGTCTTCCCCGACCTCAACAAGCCCGTCATCACCCTGATGACCGAGGCCGAGGGCCTGGCACCGGAGGAGGTGGAGCTTCTCGTCTCCTACCCGATAGAGACAGCGATGAACGGCATGCCGGGTGTCACGCGCGTGCGCTCCGTCTCCGGCGTCGGGTTGTCGATCGTCTTTGTGGAGTTCGACTGGGGCACGGACATCTGGGTGAACCGCCAGCAGGTTGCGGAGCGGCTTTCGCTGGTGCGGGCGCAGCTGCCAGCGAATGTCGCGCCACAGATGGCGCCGATCTCCTCCATCATGGGCGAGATCATGCTGGTCGCGATGTCTACGGATGGGCGCGCCAGCCCGATGGAGTTGCGGGAGCTGGCAGACTGGGTGGTGCGCCCACGGCTGCTGACCATTCCCGGCATCTCGCAGGTGATCCCGATCGGTGGCGAGGTGCGGCAGTATCGCGTCACGCCGGATGTCGCGCGGATGCATGCGCTGGATGTCACGGCGGAGCAGGTGCATGCTGCGCTTCGGCAGTTCGGCGGGAACACGGGCGGCGGCTATGTGGACCAGGCAGGGCGCGAATACCTGATACGCAACATCGGCCGCACCACGCGGCTGGACGATCTGGCCAATACGCCCGTGGCCGTGCGGGCGGGCCAGCCGATCCCGCTGCGCCAGGTCGCGACGGTGGATTACGCCGCGCGGCTCAAGCGGGGCGAGGCCGGAAGCATGGGCCGGCCCGCCGTGATCCTATCGATCCAGAAGCAGCCCGCGGCCGACACCGTGGCACTGACGCGGCAGGTCGAGGCAGCACTTGCTGAGTTGCAGCGCGCCATGCCGCCGGGCGTCACCGCCAACAACGTGCAGTTCCGCCAGGCCGATTTCATCGCTGCCTCGATCGGCAATGTGGAGAAGGTGCTGCTAGAGGCGGTGGCGGTGGTGGCCGTGGTGCTGTTCCTGTTCCTGCTGAACGGACGCACCACCTTCACCTCACTCACCGCGATTCCGTTGTCGGTGCTCATCACGGTCGTCGTGTTCCAGCTGCTCGGCCTGTCGATCAACACCATGACGCTGGGTGGCCTTGCCATCGCGATCGGCGAGCTGGTCGATGACGCGGTGGTGGATGTGGAGAACGTCTTCCGGCGCCTGCGGGAGAATCGCGGCCGGCCAGATCCGCAGCCCGCCATCGTCGTGGTCGCGAAGGCGAGCCAGGAGGTTCGCTCCGGCATCGTCTATGCGACGATGATTGTGATCCTGGTATTTGTGCCGCTGTTTGCATTGACCGGCATCGAGGGCCGCTTGTTCGCGCCGCTCGGCATCGCCTACATCGTCTCGATCCTGGCGAGCCTCGTCGTCTCCATCACCGTCACGCCAGTCCTCTGCTACTACCTGCTGCCACGCATGAAGCGGATGGACCACGGCGACAGCGCGTTGGTCCGCGTGCTCAAGCGCTGGAACGAGCGCGCCTTGCTCTGGGCGTTCGCCCGCGCGCGCCTTGTCTATCTGCTGGCGGGCGTCGGCGTGGCAGTCGCGCTGGCGACCGTGCCCTTCCTGCCCCGCTCCTTCCTGCCGCCCTTCAACGAGGGCACGCTGACCATCAGCCTGCAATTCCAGCCGGGCATCAGCTTGGCCGAAGCCAACCGGCTGGGCCGGCAGGCCGAATTGCTGATCATGCAGGTGCCGGAGGTCCGCACCGTGGGCCGCCGCACCGGCCGCGCCGAGCTAGATGAACATGCCGAGGGCGTGCACTCATCGGAAATCGACGTCTCGCTCCACGCATCCCAACGCGGGAAGCAGGCGATCTCGGCCGATATCCGCGCGCGCCTCAGTGTGCTGCCCGGCAGCGCAAATGTCGGCCAGCCCATCGGGCACCGGCTGGACCATATGCTCTCCGGCGTGCGCGCAGAGATCGCGCTCAAGATCACCGGCGACGACCTGGACACCCTGCGCACCCTGGCCGAGGGGATGCAGCAGCGCTTGGCTTCCATCCCCGGCCTGACCGATCTCCAGGTGGAGCGCCAGGTGCGTGTGCCGCAGCTTCAGGTGGCGGTGAACCATGAGCGGGCGGCGCTGTATGGCGTCTCGGCCGCATCGGTGGCGGAGGCCCTGCAAGTCCTGTCGGGCGGCCAGGTCGTCAGCCAGGTGGTGGATGGCGCGCGCCGCTTCGACGTGGTGCTGCGCCTCAGCGACACGGACCGCACTGGCGCCGGGCTTGCCGCCGTGATGATCGAGACACCGGGTGGGCGCGTGCCGCTGTCCCTGCTGGCGGAGCTGCGCGACACCGATGGCCCGAACCAGATCCTGCGGGAGAATGGCCGTCGCCGGATCGTCGTGCTCGCCAATACCGATGGCAGCGACATGGCCGCCATCGTCGCACGCATCCGGGCCGAGATGGAGGCGGCCACCTTGCCGCCCGGCTACTTCTTCACGCTGGAAGGCACCTTCCAGGCGCAGGAGGAGGCGGCGCGGCTGATCGCGGGCCTCTCGCTCGTGTCCTTGGCGCTGATCTTCATGGTGCTCTACAGCCGCTACAAGTCTGCGGTGCTGGCGCTGATCATCATGGGCAATGTGCCGCTGGCGCTGGTGGGCGCCATCGCGGCCCTGTGGATCGCGGGGCAGCCGCTATCCGTCGCGTCGATGATCGGCTTCATCACGCTGGCTGGCATCGCGACCCGCAACGGCATCCTGAAGGTCAGCCACTACCTGAACCTGGCCTTGCTCGAAGACGAGCGCTGGGGGCTGGCGCTGGTGATCCGCGGCAGCCTGGAACGCCTGACGCCGGTTCTGATGACCGCGCTGTCCGCGGGCTTCGCGCTCATTCCGTTGATGATCGGCGCGAGCGAGCCGGGCAAGGAGATCCTGCACCCGGTCGCCGTGACCATCTTCGGCGGGCTGATCACCGCGACGCTGCTCGATACCTTCCTGACGCCCCTGCTGTTCCACCGCTTCGGTCGCCCCGCGCTGGAACGGCTGCGCGCCGTGCAGCAGGAGACAAAGCTCGCCGAAGCCTATTGATCCATGAGGAATGCAAATATGATCCCACGTCGCCACCTCGCTGTGCTGCTCGCCGGCTTCATCCTCGTCCCCGTCGCCGGGCACGCGCATGAGCCGCGCCGTGGGCCGAATGGCGGCCAGAAGGTGGATATCGGGAGCAACCACGCCGAACTGGTGGCCGAGGGCAACCGGCTGCGGCTGTTCCTGTTCGACGGCGCCGACCGCCCCATTCCCGCGGCCGGCGTCACGGCGCAGGCCGTCATCCTCGCCGGCGGGCGTCAGGCCACCATCGCCCTCGCCCCCACCGGCGACAATGTGCTGGCCGGCACCGGCGATTTCACCGCGGCGCGCGGCATGCGTGCGGTTGTCACCCTGACCTTTCCCGGCCAACGTCCGTCGCAGGCGCGCTTTACGCCGATGGATCAGAACTGAGGAGAGCACGATGCGCCGGATTTTGACGAGTTTCGCCCTGCTGCTCGCGCTCCCCGCCTTGGCCAACGCGCCTTCACCCCATGCCGACCTGACGGATCGACCGATCCGTGCGCTGTCCGCTGAGCAGCAGGCGGATCTCCTGGCCGGTCGCGGCATGGGCCTAGCATTGGCGGCGGAGCTGAATGGCTGGCCCGGCCCGGCCCATGTCATCGAACTCGCTGAGCCGATGCAGCTGACGCCGGCCCAGTTCGCGGCGACGCAGCGACTGGTGGCGGAGATGCAGGCAGCGGCCAGCAGCCTTGGCGCCCGCTTGATCGGGGAGGAGCGCGCGCTCGACGCCACCTTCCGCTACCGGAGCACCACGCCGGCCGACCTCTCGGGCCGCACGGCCCGCATCGCGACCTTGCAGGGCGAGATCCGAGACGTGCATCTGCGCACGCATTTGGCGCAGGCGGCTATGCTGAATGCCGACCAGATCGCCGACTATGGCCGCCTGCGCGGCTATGCCGGCAGCATGCCACAGCATGGCGGCGTGATGCCCGGCGGCGACGGGCACCATTGACGTGATCGCACCCGACAGCCTGGCGCAGGAAGCCCACATCCTCGTCGTTGAGGATGATGGGGAGATGCGCACGCTGATCCAAAAATCCCTGCGCCAGAACGGATTCCGCGTGACCGGTGCGCGTGACGGGCGCGAGATGTGGGAGGTGCT
>CANJXD010000114.1 GCA_947478535.1 Acetobacteraceae bacterium | reverse complement strand
TCGGCGATGACGGTGGAGCCGATGCCGGCGAAGCCTATGTGGTGTTCGGTACGGCAGGCGGCTTCGGCACGGCGGATGGTGCTGGACGGCAGGTGATCGACCTGACGATGCTGAGCGCGGCGCAGGGCTTCATCATCCAGGGTGACCTGGCGGGTGATCGGGCCGGATCGAGCGTCGCCTCGGCGGGGGATGTGAATGGCGATGGCTTCGATGATCTGATCGTCGGGGCGATGGGTAGCGACAGTGGCGGCGGCGATGCCGGCGCGGCCTATGTGGTGTTCGGCAGTGCCGGCGGTTTCGGCACGACGGTGACCACGGACGGCTTCGCCCGGCAGGTGCTCGACCTGAGCGATCCCCTCGGCACGCGCGGCTTCGTCATCCAGGGCGATACGGGTGGCGACCTCTTTGGCATAGATGTCTCGTCGGCGGGTGATTTGGATCGCGACGGCTTCGATGACCTGATCGTCGGGGCGAAGGATGGCGACGACGGTGGCAGCAATGCCGGCGAGGGCTACGTCATCTTCGGCGGCACTTTCGCCGCCTCCTCCACGGACCGCGTCAGGACGGGCACGGCGGCGTCCGACACGCTGATCGGCATGGCCGGCGACGATACGCTGACCGGCGGTGGTGGTGCCGACGTGGTCCGCGGCGGCGCGGGGGATGACCGCATCATCGTCTCCGGCAGCACCTTCCGCAGCATCGATGGCGGCAACGGCACGGATATCTTTGTCTTCGGCGCCAGCGCCATGACGCTCGATACCACCGCCATCGCCAATACGCGGATCGCGGACATCGAGGGCTTCGACATGTCCGGCCAGGGCAACAACACCCTGGTCATCGGCGCGATGGATGTCCTCAATTTCTCCGCGACGGCGCATGACGACTTCACCGGCAGCACCGCCGTGCATCGCCTGGTGATCGAGGGCGATGCCGGGGATACGCTGGACCTCCGGGACTTCGACCCCGCCGGCGCCGCGCCGAACCGCGCCTGGTCCGAAACCGCCAGCAACCGCACGCTGGCGAACGGTTCGGGCGGCACCTACGACTACTGGACGCTGTCGGATGGCACCAATACCCTCGCGGTGCTCGCCGTCAGCAACGACATCTTCGTGCTGTAAGCGCGGATAAACCTCGTGCTGTGAGCGCGGATAACGAAAGCAAGGCCATGACCACCGAACAGACGGCAACGACCGAAGCCCCGCGCTTCGAACTGACGACGTCCCGCCAGTTCGTCTCCTGGCTCGCGGAAGCCGGCGGCAGTCTCGCGCTGTCCACCTACCAGTCCGGCAAGCTGATCCTGCTGGGCGCGAACAAGGAAACCGGCAAGCTCTCGATCTTCGAGCGTACGCTGGAACGCCCGATGGGCATCGCGACCCAGGGCGCGCGGATGGCCGTCGCGGGGCTCTACCAGATCACGACCTTCGTCGATGCGGTGGAACCCGGCGGGCCGGCCGTGCAGGGCGGGTGGGATGCGGTCTATGTGCCGCAGAGCGCCAGCTTCACCGGCGACCTCGATGCGCATGACATGGCCTATGACGCCGATGGCAGGCTGGTCTTCGTCAATACGCTGTTCTCCTGCCTCGCCACGATAAGCGAGACGCATTCCTTCAAGCCGCTGTGGAAGCCGGGCTTCGTGGATCGCCTGGCGGCGGAGGATCGCTGCCACCTGAACGGCCTGGCGATGAAGGATGGCCGCCCCGCCCATGTCACCGCCGTGGCGCGCAGCAACATCACCGATGGCTGGCGCGAACATCGCCGCGATGGCGGCGTGGTGATCGATGTGGCGACCGGGGAGGTGGTGTGCTCCGGCCTGTCGATGCCGCATTCCCCGCGCTGGCACCGGGATACGTTGTATGTGCTGAATTCCGGCGCGGGGGAGTTCGGCCGCGTCGACCTCGCCACCGGCAAGTTCGTCCCCATCGCCTTCTGCCCGGGCTATCTGCGCGGCCTGACCTTCCTCGGCAACTACGCGATCATTGGCCTGTCCGAGCCACGGGAAAACCGCACCTTCGCCGGCCTGCCCCTGCAGGAAAGACTGGCCGCGGAGGGTGCCGCGCCGCGTTGCGGGCTTTATGTGATCGACCTCGCCACCGGCGATATCGTGCATTGGGTGCGGATCAGCGGCATCGTGACCGAACTGTATGACGTGGTCGCCCTGCCGGCGGCGCGGCCTTCGCTGATCGGCTTCCGCTCCGCCGAAATCCGCCGCGTCATTTCCGTCGAGGGGTGAGGGCGCTCAGCCCGCGTCGACAACCACCGGCAGGGTCAGCCGAGCCTCGAAGCCATCGGATCGACCCGGCGCGGGCGAGGCGAGGTCCAGCCGCCCGCCGATCTGGTCGGCGATAGTCTGCACGATCGACAGGCCAAGCCCCGACCCCCGCCCGCCATGGGATACGAAGCGCCTGGCCAGCGTTTCCAGCCGGGCGGGCGGTATGGCCGGGCCGTCGCTGACCACGCGCACCGTGCCATCGGCCGTGACGCTCACCGTGACGTCGCCGGTGTCCGGGCCATGGCGCAGCGCATTCTCGATCAGGTTGCGGAAGGCGATGGCCAGCGCATCCAGATCCGCCGCCACCATCACCGTGGCCAGCCCGCCATCATCCAATCGCAGCCGGTCGCCAACCCCGGGCCGTGCGGCGAATTCATCGACCAGCAGTTGCAGCGGCAGCAGCAGGTCCACCTTCTCCAGCTTCAGGGCGACCCCCGCCTCCGCCCGGGCGAGTTGCAGCAGCTTCTCCAGCCTGCCGCCGAGCGCCCGCAGGCTCGCCGTCATCCGCGCGACGTCCTCCTGCTCGATGCTGCCCGGCGGCAGCCGCGCCGCGAGGAGCTGGGCTTCCGCCAGGGTAGTGGCGACGGGGGTGCGCAGTTCATGGGCGGCGTTCGCGCTGAAGCTGCGCTCCGCTTCCAGGGTCTGGCGCAGGCGGCGCAGCAGCTGGTTCACATCCTCCCCGATCGCGGCGAGTTCGCTGGGCAGGCTTGCCGTTTCGATCGGCCGGAGGTCGCTGCCGCTGCGCGCCGCGATCTCGGCCTGCATGGCCCGGATGGGGGCGAAGCCGAGGCGGATGATCAGCGGTATCGTGAACAGCGCCACCAGCACGAGCCCGAACATCGGCGCCAGCAGCCGGACCAGGGTGGGGTTCACCGTCTCCTGCCGGTGCCCGGCGGGTTCCGCGATGGTGATGATGTAGCGATCGCCGACCGAGGCTTCGGAGTAGAGGCGGGCATTGTCCACCGTCTCGAAGCCGATGGAGGGCATCGGTGCCATGGCCGCGCCGTGGGACCGCATCAACAGCCGCCCATCCGCGCCATAGAGCCGCCAGGTCAGGTATTCGTCATGCGGCGTCGCCTCCGCGACGATGATGGGCTGGCCCAGCGCCAGGTCCTCGATATCCGCGCCGAAGTGCCGCAGCAGGTCGGGCAGGATGATCTGCGCCGTCTCCATCAGGATGCTGTCGAACACCTCGTTCAACTCGCGGGAGACGACGAGCGCGGCGCTGACGGCGGAGGCGAGCCACAGCGCGAACAGCCCCGCCCCGAGCGAGAAGGCCAGTCGCCGCCCGAGGCTGCCCGCCGCGCTCCAGAGCATCAGCGGGCCCGGTAGCCGATGCCGCGCAAGGTCTCGATCAAGGTCGCCCCCAGCTTGCGGCGCAGCCGGCTGACATAGACCTCGATGGCATTGCTTTCGACCTCGGCGCCGAAGGCATAGACCGCTTCCTCCAACTGCTCGCGGGAGACGACGGCGCCCGGGCGGCGGAGCAGGCGTTCAAGGATGGCCCATTCCCGCGCCGTCACCATCACTTCCGCGCCCGCCAGCGTGGCCCGATGATCTTCCAGGTTGAGCACGACATCGCCGTGCTGGTGCAGATGGTCCGGCCGGCTCGCGGAACGCCGCGCCACGGCCTGCACGCGGGCCAGCAACTCCCCGAGGTCGAAGGGCTTCACCAGGTAGTCATCCGCCCCGGCCTTCAGCCCCTCGATCCGGTCCGTGATCTGATCCCGCGCCGTCAGCACAATAGTCGGCCGCCAATCGCCGCGGCTGCGGGCGCCCCGCAGCAGGTCGAGCCCGCTGCCATCGGGCAAGCCGATATCGAGCAGCAGCAGGGCATGGGAGCCGCCGCGGATCGCCTCCTCCGCCTCGCCAAAGGTTCCGATGAGGTCAACCGCGTGCCCCGCCAGGGCAAGATGCTCTCGCACCGCCCGGCCCAGCGCCGCGTCGTCCTCCACCAACAAAATACGCATCCCGGTTGCGCCCCGCCCTGGGTTTCAGTCTGGCGTCAGCTTCACGCTCTAACAAGGACGGGTATTCGCCACGCCATCCCGCCGCAAGCGGGCAGCGCCGATAGAAAGAACCCACCGATGCCGATCCCCTTCACCAAGATTGACCTCTCCTCGGCGCTGGCCACGGCCGGGGGCTATGCGTTGACGCAGCAGGATCCGGGCGATCTCGCCTATACCGGCACCATTCCCAGCACCAGCTGGGTTGCCGCGATGGCGGATGTGAACGCGGACGGTGCCGCCGAAGTGGTGGTGGGCGTCCCCGGCAGCAACGACCAGAATGTGGGCGGCGGGCGGGTCTATGTCACCACCGGTGGCACCTCCGGCAGCCTGAGCGATATCACCTCCATTCTGCGGATCGATGGCGGCTTCGACAACGACCATGTCGGCGTGTCCGTCGCCACCATCGCCAGCATGAATGGCGATGCGCGGGCGGAGGTGGTGGTCGGCGCGCCGCTGGTGGATTGGGGCGTGGCGACCGATGCGGGCGCCGCCTATGTGGTGTGGGGCGTCAATGTCTCCACATCCGTCGACCTGAAGGACGTCAATTCCGGTGGCTCTGGCCAGGGTTTCGTCATCAAGGGTCAAGCGGCGGGCGACCATGCGGGTGAGGTTGTCGGCGCCATCGCTGACCTGACGGGGGATGGTCGGGCCGAGATCCTGGTCGGTGCCACGGGCAATGACGCCGGTGGCGCCAATGCGGGTGCCGCCTATGTGGTGTTCGGCCGCGCCGCGGATTCGCCGGTCAGCCTGAGCAATGTCGCCAATGGCACCGGCGGCTTCCGTATCATCGGCGAGGCGGCGGGCGATGCCGCGGGCTCGGCCCTGGCCTCCATCGCCGACCTCAATGGGGATGGCAAGGCGGAGATCCTGGTCGCTGCCCCCGGCAGCGATGCCGGTGGCGCGGATGCCGGCGCTGTCTACGTCGTTTTCGGCAAGTCGATCGGCACGCAGGTCTCCCTCGCCAGCGTCACGGCCGGCACCGGCGGCTTCCGCATCACCGGCGCCACGCCCGGTGCGGCGGCGGGCCAATCCATTGCGGCACTCGGCGATGTGAATGCCGATGGCAAGGCGGATATCCTGATCGGCGCCGGCGATGCCGCCTATGTCGTGTATGGCAAGGCGGATGGCGCGGAAGTCAGCCTCGTGGACGTGACGGCCGGCATTGGCGGCTTCGCCATCCTGCCGGAAGCGGGCGGGGACCTGACCGGCATCTCGGTCTCCGGCGGTCGGGACCTCAATCGGGACGGCATCGCGGACATCGTCATCGGCACGCCGCATGACACGGAAGGCGGCGTCGATGCCGGTGCGGTCTACATCATCTGGGGCGGCGCCCGGGGTGTGGTGGACCTCTCCGCCATCGCGCTCGGCGCGGGCGGGGCAAAGGTCGTGGGCACGGCCGGCAGCCTGACCGGCAGCAGCGTTGCCGTCTCCGCCGACCTCAATGCGGATGGGGTGGCGGATCTGCTGGTCGGCGCGCCCGGCAGCGGCGAGGTCGCGGTGCTCTACGCCGCCAATAGCTGGCAGCCCGACAGCAATGTCTACGGCACCTTCGGCGACGACATGATCGGCGCCGGGTATGGCGGTGCGATGCACCTGGTGGGGGAGGGTGCGGACAGCATCTACGGCCTCGATGGTGCCGACAGCATCATGGCCGGTGGCGGTGATGACTTTGTGGATGGCGGCGCTGGCGCCGATACGATGGATGGTGGCGCGGGCAATGATGTCTATGTCGCCGATGATTGGCTGGACCAGATCGTCGAGGCGCCTGGCGGCGGTGCCGATACCGTGCAGGCGGCCTTCAGCTACGCCCTTCCCGACGAAATCGAAGCGCTGGTGATGCTCACGCCGGGCCAGGATGGCTTCGGCAATACGGGCGCCAATGTGCTGATGGCCAGCGCCGGCGGCAACGCGCTGTATGGCGAGGCGGGCGCGGATACGCTGCTGGGTGGCGCCGGCGGCGATAGGCTGGATGGCGGCCTCGGCGCGGACAGCATGGTGGGCGGCGCTGGCGCCGATGGCTACACGGTCGATGAAGCCGGCGACGTGGTGCAGGAACTGGCCGGCGGTGGCGCCGACACCATCACCGCCTCCATCGACTACACCCTGCCCGACAATGTCGAGGCGCTGGTCATCACCGGTGCGGCGCATACGGCCATGGGCAATGCGCTGGGCAATATTCTGGTCGGTGGTGCCGGCGGCGATACGCTGGATGGCATGGCCGGTGCCGATACGATGCTGGGCGGCGGCGGCGATGATCGCTACTTCGTCGACGCCATCACCGATCGTGTGACGGAATCGGTGGGCGCGGGTGCCGATACGATCTCCGCCTCGGTGGACTTCACGCTCTCGGCAAATGTCGAAACGCTGGTGCTCACGGCGCCGGGCCATCGTGGCACCGGCAATGCGGGGGATAACCGCCTGGTCGGCAGCAGCGGCGCCGATACGCTGGATGGCGGGGCGGGCGCGGATACCATGGCGGGCGGCGCTGGCGACGATATCTATATCGTCCAGCAGGCGACCGACGTGATCCAGGACACCGCGGGGCGCGACCTGGTGCGGGCCTCCATCTCCTACAGGTTGGGGAGTGGGGTCGAGGACCTGGAACTCACGGGGACTTCCCTCTCCGGCACCGGCAATGGCTACAACAACCTCATCACCGGTGGCACGGGCGCGGATACGCTGGATGGCGTGAGCGGCGCTGATACGCTGGTGGGCGGCCTGGGCAATGACCTCTATCGCCTCGACAATGCCGGGGACCTGATCGTGGAGGCCGCCGGCGCGGGCGCCGACACCGTCATCGCCTCGATCGATGCCACGCTGGCCGATAATGTCGAGGCGCTGGTCCTTGCCGGCGCGGCGCGTCACGGCACCGGCAATGCGATGGACAATCTGCTGCGCGGCAGCAACGGAGCGGACCTGCTGGAAGGTGGGCTCGGCGCCGATACGCTGGAAGGCGGTGCGGGCGCGGACACCATGGCGGGCGGCGATGGCAATGACAGCTACCGCGTCACCGATGTGGGCGATGTCGTGGTCGAGACGGTCGATGGCGGCTTCGACACCGTCATCGTCTCCTCCGACTGGACGCTCGCTGACAACATCGAGGGCGTGCAGCTGCTGGGTGCCGGCCATCGCCTGACCGGCAACGCGGCGGCCAATACGGTCAGCGGCAATGCCGGGGCGGACACGCTGGATGGCGCCGAAGGCGATGACGTCGAACTCGGCGGCGATGGCGAGGATGTGCTGATCAGCGGGGCTGGGGCCGATACGCTGTCCGGCGGCGCGGGCGATGACCGCTTCGTCCTGCATGGCGGCCGCGCGCATATCGAGGACTTCCTCGGCCACGACACGATCGACGGCAGCACCGCCACGGGCGACAGCTACATCGATCTGTCCGGTGAGGATCTGTCGGAGGTAGAGGGTCAGTCCTGTGACCTCGGCCAGGGCGGCAGCGCCGCGGGCCCGCTCGACCTGCAATTCCTGCAGGACCTGACCGGCAGCTTCGCCGACGACATCACGACGGTGCGCGGCCTCGTGCCGCAGATCGTCGCTGCCTTGCAGGCCGTGCAGCCGGACAGCACCTACGGCGCCTCCTCGTTCCGGGACAAGCCCTATGGCTCCTTCGGTGGCGTGGGCGACTGGGTGTATCGCCAGGAAGTGGCGCTCTCGAAGGACACGGCGGCGCTGACGCTGGCCTATACGGGCATGGTCGCGAGTAATGGCGCCGATGGGCCGGAAGCGCAGATCGAGGCGCTGATGCAGCTCGCGCTGCACGTCACCGATGTCGGCTTCCGTACCAACTCCGCCCGCTTCGTCGTGCTGTTCACCGACGCGCCCTTCCACAGCGCGGGCGATGGCCTGGCGGCGGGCATCACCACCGCCAACAATGGCGATGCCATCCTGGACGGCACGCCGGCCGGCACGGGGGAGGACTACCCCGCCATCGCGCAGCTCAAGCTGGCGCTGGAGGCCGCCAACATCATCCCGATCTTCGCCGTCGCAGGGGGCAATGACGCGGCCTACCTGACCCTGGTCAGCCAGCTCGGTCGTGGGGCGGAGATTACCCTCACGGCCAACAGCTCCAACGTCGTCGCCGCCATCACCGGCGGGCTGACGGCGGTGACGCGGACGACGATCGAGGATGCCTGGGGCGGGCTTGGCGCCGACACGCTGAAGGGCGGCGCCCTCGACAACCGCCTCGAAGGCCGTGACGGCAACGACCTGCTGCTCGGCGGCGATGGCCGGGATTCCGAGCTCGGTGGCATCGGCGATGACAGGCTCGATGGTGGCCTGGGCGCAGATAGCCTGGCCGGCGGTACCGGCAACGACACCTACGTCATCGACGATGCCGGGGACACGGTGACGGAAGCCGGGCGTGGCGGGATTGATACGGTGGAATCCAGCATCGACTGGACGCTCGGCGCGAATATCGAGGCGCTGCTGCTGACCGGCGCTGCCGCGCATGGCATTGGCAACACGCTGGCCAATACCCTCGCAACGGCAGGGGGGGCGGCCTGGCTCGAAGGTATGCTCGGCAACGATACGCTGAGCGGTGGTGCAGGCGCCGATACGCTCGACGGTGGCGTGGGTATCGATCGCATGGCGGGCGGCGCGGGGGATGACCTCTACCAGGTCGACAACGCCCGCGACGTGGTGACCGAGGCGGTGGGCGGTGGCAATGACACGGTGGAGGCCAGCGTTTCCTTCACCCTGCGAGGCGGGGTGGAGACGCTGCGTCTGGTCGGAACTGCGCTGACCGGCACCGGCGATGCCGCGGCGAACCGGATCGAGGGCAATGCGCTCGACAACCGGCTTATCGGGTCCTCCGGCAACGACACGCTGCTCGGTGATATCGGCGCGGATACGCTGGAAGGCGGACGTGGGGCCGATGTGCTGACCGGTGGCGATGGTGCGGATGCCTTCCTGTTCGGCAATGCCCTCGACCGCGGCGATGTCATCACCGATTTCCTCATCGGCGATGCCATCTTCCTCTCCGCCGCCGGCTTTGGCGCGGGGCTGGTGCTGGGCGAGGACCTCTCCGTCACGCAGCGCTTCCTCACCGGCTTGGTGCCCACCATGGCGCAGGGCCAGTTCGAGTGGGATGCGGGCACGGCGCGGCTGTTCTGGGACGCCGATGGCACGGGCGCTGGCGCCCGGGTCCTGCTGGCGACGCTGGAGGCCGGGGCCGTGCTGACGGCGGCCGACCTGCACGTCATCGCTTGACCAAGACGGGGCCTGACCAAGACGGGGCCTGACCGAGACGGGGCTTTTTCATCGAACGGTCACTGGATGGGCGGCTTCGATTCGAATATCATAGAAATATGGAATCGAACGATGCCGCCCTCGCCTTTGCTGCCCTCGGCCAGGCCACCCGGCTGGACCTGCTGCGGGCGCTGCTGCAGGCCGGGCCGGCTGGCCTGGCGGCGGGGGATGTCGCGCAGCGCCTGGGCATTCCACCCTCGACACTTTCCTTCCACCTGCGGGCGCTGGAACAGGCCGGGCTGATCGCCGCGACCCGCCAGGGCCGCAGCCTTGTCTATGCGGTGCAGGGCACGCGGCTTCGCGCCCTGCTCGCCTGCCTCGGCGATATCGGGGATGCGCCGGCGGTGGCCTTCAACGTGCTGTTCCTCTGCACCCGCAATGCCGCGCGCTCCATCATGGCGGAAGCCATCCTGAGCAAGCTGGCGCCGCGCCGTTTTCGTGCATTTTCGGCAGGCTCCGAGCCCGCACCTGAAGGCCCGCTTCCGGAGGTGCTGGCCCAGCTCAAGGCGCTGGGGCATGACGTCGCTGGCCTGCGCTCGAAATCCTGGACCGAGCTCGCCGCGCCCGACGCGCCGCGCATGGATTTCGTCATCGCGCTCTGTGACACCCTGGCGGGCCAGACCTGCCCCGATTTCGGCGCCACCACCCTGACCGGCGCCTGGCCCTTGCCGGACCCCGCCAAGTTCAGCGGCAGCACGGTGGAACGGGCGACGCTGCTCAACGAATTGCATGCCGGTCTGTGGCGGCGGCTGGAGGCCTTCACCAGCCTGCCCTTCGCGAGCCTGGACCGCCTGGCGCTGAAGGCCCGGATCGATGACCTCGCCGATCCACATGCGATGGCGCGGTGAGCGGAGGGGGACAGGTCATGAAGGTCGGCATCAGCGGCATGGGCCGCATCGGGCGGCTCGCCCTGCGGGCGGCGATGGGCGCGGCGGAACGCCAGGCGGAGGACCCGCGCCGGGATAACCGGCTGGAGGTCGTCCACCTCAATGAAATCAAGGGCGGCGCGGCGGCGACGGCGCATTTGCTCGAATTCGACAGCGTCCAGGGCCGCTGGCGAACGCCGATCTCGGCGGCAGGCAAAAGCGCCATCCGCATCGGTGAGAGGCGCCTCGGCTTCTCGGAATACGCGACGCCGGCGGCGATTCCCTGGGGCGATCTCGGCGTCGGTCTCGTGCTCGAATGCACCGGCAAGTTCCTGACGCCGGAGGTGCTGCAAGGCCATCTCGATCGCGGCGCGAAGCGCGTCATCGTCGCGGCGCCGGTGAAGTTCGACAGCGTGCTGAACGTCGTGGTTGGTGTGAACGAACATCTGTACGATCCCGCGCGCCATCCCATCGTCACTGCGGCGTCCTGCACCACGAACTGCCTCGCCCCGGTGGTGAAGGTGGTGCATGAGGCGATCGGCATCCGGCACGGCCAGATCACCACGATCCACGACCCCACCAACACCAACGTCATCACCGACGCGCCCCACAAGGACCTGCGCCGTGCCCGCAGCGCGATGCTGTCCTTGCAGCCCACGACGACGGGCAGCGCGACGGCCATCGCGCTGATCTACCCGGAACTGAAGGGCAAGCTGAACGGCCATGCCGTGCGCGCGCCGGTGCTGAACGCGTCGCTGACCGATTGCGTCTTCGAGATGCGGCGCGAGACCTCGGCCGAGGAGGTCAACGCGCTGTTCGCCGCCGCCGCCGCCGGCCCCCTGGCAGGCATCCTGGGCTATGAGACGCGGCCGCTGGTCTCCGCGGACTACGCGCGGGATACGCGGAGCGCCATCATCGATGCGCCCTCGACTCTCGTCACCGATGGCACGCTGCTGAAGATCTACGCCTGGTACGACAATGAGATGGGCTACGCCTGCCGCATGGTGGACCTCGCCTGCCACATGGCGGAAGCCGGCGGGTGAGCGGGGGGCGGGACTACGCCATCGTCACCGCGGCCTATTGGGGCTTCACGCTGACGGATGGCGCGCTGCGCCTGCTGGTGCTGCTGCACTTCTTCCGCCTTGGCTATTCGCCCTTCACCCTGGCCTTCCTGTTCCTGCTGTATGAAGCCGCGGGCATCGTCGCCAATCTCGTCGGCGGCTGGCTCGCGGCGCGTTACGGCATCAAGCGCATGCTGGTGGCGGGGCTGTCGACGCAGGTGCTGGGCTTCCTGCTGCTCTCGGCGGTGTCCCCGTCCTGGGGCGCGGCGCTGTCCGTCGCCTGGGTCGTCATGGCGCAGGGCGTCTGCGGCGTGGCGAAGGATCTGACGAAGACCGCGAGCAAATCCGCCATCAAGATGACCGCGGGCGAGGCCTCTGGCCGGCTGTTCCGCTGGGTCGCCTTCTTCACCGGCAGCAAGAACGCGATGAAGGGGGCAGGCTTCTTCCTCGGTGGCGTGCTGCTGGAAGCGCTGGGTTTTCGCGGTGCGCTCTGGGCCATGGCGCTGGTCCTGCTGGTGATCCTGGCGGGCGTCTTCGCATCGCTGCCGCCCTTGATGGGCAAGGCGAAGGCATCGCGGTCCGCGCGCGAATTCCTCGGCAAGTCGCGCGGCGTCAACCTGCTGGCGGCGGCCCGGGTGTTCCTGTTCGGCGCGCGGGATGTCTGGTTCGTTGTCGGCCTGCCGGTGTTTCTCTATGCCCAGGGCTGGAGCTTCGCGATGGTGGGCGGGTTCCTGGCAGTCTGGACCATCGGCTATGGCATCATGCAGGGCGCGGCGCCCGCGTTGGTGGCGCGCAGCCCGGATGGGCTCGCCGCCGAAGTGCCGGCCGCGCGCCACTGGTCCCTGGCGCTGGCGCTGCTGACCATCGCGCTGAGTGTCGTGGTGCTGCTGGACCCGCCGCACCCCGATTGGATCGTGGCGGGCGGGTTGGCGGTGTTCGGCGTGGTGTTCGCGGTGAATTCCTCCGTCCATTCCTATCTCGTCCTCGCCTATGCGGGGTCGGAGAAGGCGGCGGAGGATGTCGGTTTCTACTACGCCGCCAATGCCGCCGGGCGCTTCGGCGGTACGTTGTTCTCCGGGTTGCTCTATCTCGCGGGCGGCCTGCCGGCCTGCCTGGTCGCGGCATCTATCGCCCTGGTCCTCTGCTGGGCCATCAGCCTGGCCTTCCCGGTGACGCGCGACGCCTGAGAGTCCGTTTGAGAATGCCTGTGGAGCCTCCTCCGCCGGCCTGCGCAAACGGTCTCTGTGCGCCGGGAGACCGGCAGGAGGTAGCGGATGAAAGAGCCGCACGTTGAAGGACTAGCCATCCACGACGACCCCGAGTCATGCGTTGTCACTCGCGAGGGTGCCGGCGAAGCGTTGACAGGGGCACCAGCGGGCTGGGTA
>CANJXD010000113.1 GCA_947478535.1 Acetobacteraceae bacterium | reverse complement strand
TCTGGTCAGGCGGAGAGCACGGCTCGTATGAGAACTGGCGGATGGGGTGGGATTCGAACCCACGGTGGGCGTGAACCCACGGCGGTTTTCAAGACCGCTGCCTTAAACCACTCGGCCACCCATCCGTATCTGCTTTCAGGGCGTCATGCGCGAATATGTGTTCCGCCATCGCCGCTGTCTCGCCGTTGGTGTCACCTCTAGAGCAATATGCGTTCAGAGGGAATCATCGGAACGGAGAATGCTCCAGGCCGTCCCCGCTACACCACCTCTCCGGTCGAAAAGGGCCCCCGATCCACTTCGCAATGTCGTCTTCGCCGACGACCCGATATAGGCTTGAAGCGCAGATTGAGCCGAATGGCGCGGGATTGGCGGCGGGCATGGCGGATGGACGTGGAATTTTGCGGCGCGCGGTCCTCGCGGCGCTCGGCTATACCGCGATCATCGCGGTGGGCATGTTCACGACGGGACATGTCTTCGGGATTCCCTACGGCGATCCGAAGATGGTGTACGTGCTGGTCTTTTTCGAGACGGTGTTGAGCATCTACTCCGTCATCATGGCGCAGCGGATCTTCGGGCACTGGAATTGCGGTTTCCAGCCGATCGATTGGGGCGGGATGCTGTGGCTTCTGCCGAATTTCGCGGTCATGGCGACGGTGTTTGCCATCGTGCTCCGTTCCGAGTCGGCCGAATTGTCCGGGCTGGCGCTGGTGATCATCGTGACGATGATCCTTGTCGGCTTTTCCGAGGAACTCATGTTTCGCGGCGTGGTGTTGCGGGGAGGCTTGCGCGATCTGCCCGCGGGCAAGGCCATACTGATCTCGGCCGCGCTGTTTTCGCTCCTGCATTCCGTGAACGTGCTGGCATTCGTGCCGCTCGCCGGGATGTTGGTGCAGTTGGGGCTGACCTTCATCTTCGGCCTCGCCCTGGCCTGCTATGCGCTGCGCATCAACAGCCTCGTTCCGCTGATCGTGTTCCACGCCCTCTGGGACATGGGGCAGTTTCTCGGGGCGATCTATCGGGTCGACTTCGGCCAGTTGATCCTGGTCGGCATCGTCGTCAACGTGATGGTCGCCGCAGCGCTTTGGTGGCTCGTGCTCCGCAAACGCGACGCCAGGGGGTTGCCTCTGTGACCGCTGGGTGGGGCTGACCACCGCCCACCTCCGCCTCCGGGCGAAGACCTCGACGCCGCGGCAGGGACATCCAAGGGGCAGGCGCCGCGTCGTCGGCCCCTGCCGTGCCTCCGCTGGCGCCTACAGCGCCGCCACCCGCCGTGGCGCGGGCTGGCGGCGGCCATCGCCGATCACGGCGAACACCGCCCAGTAGTAGGGATGCGCGAACTCCGCCGGCAACCGCCCGCCCGCCTCATTGAGGAACAGCAACTGAGCGCCGCGCAGCGCGGCGGCGGAAGAAGCGCCATCGGCCTGGCGGCGCATCAGGTCCGCCACCATCAGCGTCGCGGCATCATCCACCGCCGGCCAATGCGTTACCAACAGGCCGCGCGCCCCGGCATAGAAGAAGGCGCGCGCGAGGCCCGACAGCGCCTCGCCCGCACTCGCCGCGCCATCCTCCACTCCCGAACCCGGCCCCGCCGTGTTGCAGGCGGACAGGATGACGAGGTCGGCATCGAGCTTGAGAGACAGCACCTCGCTCGCCCTCAGGAAGGCCGTGCTGGCATTCGCCGCGTTACGCGCTGGGGAGACAACGATCGCCGGCTCGGTCACGCAGCTTAACTCCCCCGGCAACAGCGCATGCGTCGCCAGGTGGATGATCCGGTGGGATTCGAGGTTGGCCGCCCGTAGCGAAGCCAGGGTGAAATCCTGCCCGAGCACGGCGGACCGCGCATCGCCCCCGGCATAGCGAGACGCGGCCATCACTTCCCGCCCCGTACCCGGAAGGGCGCCAAGCCCCGTCGCCAGCCGCGCATCATCGGCGCAGCGATCGGCGGGGAAGGTGGCGGCGAACTGCGCCCGGCTCGGCGGCACGAAATTGCCGAAGCCGATATAAGGCCGCGCCGCCGTCGAAGCCGGGGAACCGCCTCGCACCTTCACCAGCGCCTGCGGCGAGGTGGTGTGGGCAATCGCATGGCGCCGTACCAGCCAGGCCGCCTGGCCCAGCGCATCAGGCGCCGCGGGCTCGGCGAGCAGCATGGCGAAGGGCAGGGACAGCAGCGGCCCATCCGGCACCACCACCAGCGCCTCCGCCCCCTGCAAGGCCGCGGCCACCGGGCCGAGGATGCGGTTGTACAACTCATGCGAGGCGACGGTGTCGAAGGGCTGCTGCCCGGCGCCCTGGTCGATTGAAGCGCGAACCCGCCGCACCAGCGCGCCAACCTGCGCCTCGCCGAGGTCGATCCGCCGCGCCAGCACGCTGCCATCGGCGCGCACGGCGATGCCGTAGCCATGCCGTGGCCCCAGCACGATCTGCACCAGCGCTTCCCGCGCATCCAGCACGCCCGCGACATCGGCGCTGGATGCGGTTGCGCCAAGCAACTGGCGGTAGCCCGGTGCGGCATTTGCCACATCGCCTTCCGCCTCGGCCCGCTCGGTCTGCTTGGTGGCGATGCGGGCATCGACGGCGGCAATCGCCTGCGGGTCCGTCCCGGCGCCAAGGCCATCGCGTTCCGCGAAAATGTCGCGCAATTCCTGGTCGAGGTCCTGCATGCGCCGCACCGCGGCCGCCACCCGGCCATCCCCCGTGCCACTGGCCAGCCGCGCCGCCGCCTGGTTCACCAGCCGCGCGGATTGCCCGCGCTGGGCGAGCTGCGCGGCGCCGAAGGCTTCCTGCTGCAAGGCGGCGGCCTGCGCCGGCGCCTGTGCCGCGCGGGCCGTCAGCGCATCGAGGTAGGGCAGCACCTGCACCGGCTCCAGGCTGATCTGCCGGGCCCGGAGGATGGCGGCGCCGGCGCGAAAGGCCGTCAGCGCCTCCACCAGCCGCCCGGCATCGGCATGGCGCTGGCCTGCCAGGAACAGCGTCGTCGCCTCCGGCCGCTCACCCGGGGAGGCCTGGCGGAATCGTGCCGCCGCCTGTTCCAGCAGCGCCCCGGCGCCTTCCGCTTGCTGGCCCGCCGCCATTGCCGCCGCTTCCGTCCGCAACGACCGGCCAACGACCACGCTGCGGTCATCGGCGACGCGGCGCAGCAATTCCCGGGCCTGGGTCAGCATCACCCGCGCCTCATCCGGGCGGCCGAGCCGGGCGAGGGCACTGGCGCGCACCCGGCGCACCTCCGCCAGCCCGATCACCGCCGCCTGGGCGCTGCCCGGCAGCAGGCTGCCGCCGCCGACGCCGAGATCGGCGCCCGCCACCAGCAGCCGCGCCGGCACCAGGGCCACATAGCCGGCTTCCGCCTGGCCCAGCAGGTCCAGCGCCTGGTCGTTCTTCGCCTGGTTCATCGCGTGCAGGCCGCGATAATGCACCAGCCGCACGGCATCGACCGTGTCCACCGACCGCGGCGCAAGCGTCGTCGCCCGGGCGAAAAGCTGGTCCGCCTCCCGGAACCGCTGCTGGTTCGACAGGTTGAGCGCGAGATGCGCCAGCGCGCTGACCGAGGCCGGGCTGTCGGCCCCATGGATGCGGTCCTGGATCGCCAGGGCGGAGCGATAGACATCCTCCGCCCGCGCGTAATTCTCCGCGAGGTTGAGTTCCCGCCCCAGCGACATCGCGCGGTCATAGTCCCGCGCATCGGCGGCGCTGAAGGCACGGACGGAAAGCCGCACGGCCTCGATCTGCAGGGCGTCGGACCGCGTGGCAGCATCGCCGCTGCCGGGCGGCAGGTTGCGCGCGATGCGTTCCATCACCGGCAGGGTGCTGGGGATGCCATCCGCCACCACCGTGCCATCCGGCCCCGCCGTCACCAGCGCGATATGCGGCAGGCCGCCGACGCGCCGGGTGCAGGACAGCAGCCGGGCCGGCGTGCCATCGCCGAGCCGCGTCACCTGCGGTGCCTCGCAGCTCAGTCTTTCGTTGAGTTGCGTGCGCCACACGCCACCGGCGGCGATCTGGCCGGGGTCGATCGCGCCACGCAGCGCGAAGACGCGCGCCACCGGCTGGTTGAAGCCGGCGCAGAACACTTCCGTCGCGGTCGCCACGGGACCATCGAGGGCGATGAAGCTGCCGGGGCGGCTGAAGCAGCTTTCGCCGCGCGCATCCGTCCCGGCGGGCTGGGAGGCCGCCACGCGCTGGTCGCCGAGCGTCGCATAGGCCTCCGGCGGTGGCGCCGTGCACCCTGCCAGCAGGGACAGCCCCGCGAACAACGACAGAAGCCGGGCGGAGGGGGGGAGGGCCTTCGGCATGGCTCAGTAATCCTCCTCGGCGATGTTCGGCAGCAGGATGGTGGGGTCCAGCCGGCCGCGTTCATTCCGGATCACGATGTCGGTGCGGGTCGGCGTCGTCACGGGTTGCGCGAAGGAGGTGGCGACGCAGTTCACGGTATCGATGACGCAGTTGTTGAAGCGATAGAGCGACTGGTCGGTCGGCGTATTGCTGGTGCCGAGCCCGAACCGCGCGGCCGTGGTGCCGCCATAGCCGCCGAGCTGGCCTTGCAGGTCCAGCACGAAATTGCCGGCGCGGCCGCTGCCGGGCTGGCCATGCACGCCGAGCCGCCCGGCTATCAGCGTGCCGCTCGCCGCACCGCCATTCAGCATCAGGAAGACCGGGCTGGAGCCGGCATCCAGTTGCAGCAGCACGATGCCCGCGGGATCGCTGTTCGCCAGCGGCCCGGTGCCGGAATCCCGCCCGAAGACGATGCTGCCCGCGCTGCGTCGGCTTGCCACCTGCCAGGTCTGGCTGGCGGGTTCCGTCCCCGGCCGGTCCGCAGTCGCGGCGGTCAGCAGCGACGGCAGGCCGGTGAAGGCGCCGCCACGCCGCGTATCGAAGATGACCAGCGGCAGGACCGAGGCGTTGCGCGGCCGGAGCGTGGACAGCGCATCCGCCGCCGTGCCGATCCCGCCCCCGGCTGCGAACAGGGCGCCATTGCCGAGGATGAAGCTGGTGCCGGAGAAGCTGACGGTCGAGGTCGCACTCCCCGGCCCGCCGGCGATGACGGCGAGCTGTTCGGCATCGTAGGTCCCGCCCACCAGCCGCACGCTGCCATTCGCGGCGAACAGGGTGATGAGGCCGGGCAGGGCATCCGTCCGCATCGTCGTATTCGTCGCCAGCAGGTCACCATTGAGGGCGGTCACGGCGATGCTGCCGGGGTCGAGCAGGGTATTCAGCAGCGTCACGCCGCCGCCGCCCACCAGCGTCATCGCCGCCGGCGTCAGGATGCTGCCGCCGGAGACACTCAGCGCGCCGCCGCTGGCGATGGAGAGCGGCCCGCCCGTGGATTGCACGCGCAGCCCCCCGGCCAGGTTGAACGCCAGGTTGCTTTCAGCCGTGATGCCGAGCGGGCCCGTCGCGGTGACGGAGCCCGTCACGGTGGTCGGCACCGTCACCAGGTTCAGCGTCAGCGGCCCATTGGCGGCGCTGGCGCCGAGCAGGGTGGCGATGGCGTTCCTCCCGGTGAGCGCCACGCCCGTCCCTGCCGTGGCGCGCAGCTGCGGCGCGGTGATGCTCGCCACCGGCGTCTGGGTGATGCCCTGGCCGGCATTCAGCGTCACCTGCGTCGCGGCGCTGATCGCCCCCGCGGGCAGGCCAAGGCCGCCACTGGTGGCCGTCAGCGCTACCGCGCCTGTCGTTGCCGTCAGAGTCCCGGGGCTGACGAGGTCTCGCGCCGCGGTCGCCGTGATGGCGGTGCCGGTGATGATGCCGGGGTTGGTGATATCCTGCCCCGCATTTGCCTGCACACCGCGCCCGGCGATGGTGCCGGGGTTGATGATGTCCCGCCCGGCATTCAGCGTCGCGGCACCGGTGGTGGCGGTGAAGCTGCCGGGGTTGACCACGTCGCGCCCGGCATTGGCATTGGCAATGGCGCCGATGATGGTGCCGCTGTTCAGCACGTCGTTATTCGCGCCGACGGTCGCGGTGGTGGTGGTGCTCAGCCTGCCGCCGAGTGCCACCACAACATTGCGCTGCGCCGTGGCGTTGGCCGCGCCATCGCGCGCCGTCGCCGTGCCGGCGACGATGACATCGCCCGGCGCCGGCGCGCCGGATTGCGTCAGCCCCCCGGCACTGCCGCCGCCGGTCAGCGTCACCCCATGGCCGGTGGCGTTGATGCCGGCGGGCAGCGTCAGGTCCCCGGCGCTGGTCAGGGTGATGGTGTTGGCGCCGCCCGAAACCGGCGTGCCTGCCACCACATCCTTCAGCACCACCAGATTGGCCCGGCTGGTGATGGAAAGATTGCCCCCCGCGCCATTCGTGCCGCTGAGGATGGCCTGCCCCGTATCATGTGCCCGCCCGACCAGCGCATCGATGATGTTGCCGGTGCTGTCGAGCATGAAGTCGCCCCGCGCCCCGCCCGCGACCTGGGCCACATCCAGCACCGTGTTCGCGTTCTGCACCACGGCGCCGTTCACCACCGTATCCGTGCCCGCGTAGAGCTCCAGGATCGCCGCCCGGCCGCGCAGGCTGGCGTCGCTGACCACGATGATGCCGGCGGACACCACGCCGCCATCCAGCCCGCCATCGGCGGAGGCAACGGCGAAATTCGCGGGCCATGCCGGGTTGCCGATCGCCGCCGCATCGGTCGAGCGCCCGATCCGCAGCATCGCCCCGGTGCCCCCGGGATTGAGCTGCCCGAGCGAGGCGACATCGAGGTCGAGCATCCCCGGCGTCGGGCCGGCAACGCCGAGATTGACCTGCCTGCCATTCGTCCGCGGCAGGATCTCCACCGTCCCGCCGGGCATCGCGATGCCGCCGGGCAGGGAGAAGCCGAGCCGGTCCGCGATGACGGTCAGCCGCCCGCCCGGCGTCGCGGTGCCGACGACGCCGAGGAAGAATAGCCCGTTTTCCGAATAGACCGGGGCCGCCACGCTGGTGCCCGGCGCGTTGCGGATGGTGATCGCGGCATTGCCGGTAAAGCCGTTGCTGCCCACGCCGCCCAGCGTCGGGTCGCCGATCGCGCCCAGCTTGTTGTCGGCGCCGAGCCAGATATCCCCGCCCATGCGCCCTGAGAGAAACACCACGCCGAGCCCGCCGCGGTCGCCATTCACCGCATCGCCATCGGTGGCCACGGTGCCCGTGGCCCCTCGCTGGGTGAAGCTGCCAGTGCCGTAGACTTCCAGCGACACCGCGCGTTCCGTCGCAGTCGCGGTATCGACACGTAGCAGCACGTCATCCGCACCCTGGCGGATATTGACGATGCCGGGCGCCGCCGTGACGGCAACCGGCAGCGCCGCCATCGCCGGGACGGTAGCATCGAACCAGGTGCCGAGGCGGAGGTAGCGCGCTTCGATCAGCGTCATCTCCGTGGCGGAGAGCGAGAGCGTATTGGCCGCCGCCGCGCCGCTGCGCCGCCCCATCTCGATATCGCCGCCCGCGGTGTGGCGCGTCAGCGCGATCAGCCCGGTGCCGCGGGTGACCAGGGCGGCATCCAGCGCCAGGTCATCGGCCGCGAGCAGAATGGTGCCGCCCGCCAGAGTATCCAGCGTATTGGCCAGGTTCCGCCCGGCGGTGATCGCGCCGCCCACCGTCAGCAGGGGCGAGCCCGTGTTGAGGACGAAGGCGTTTTCCGCCTGCACCGTGGCGCCGATGCCGGCCGCGAAGCCAGCCACGCCCGCGATGAGGTTGTCATCGCGGTCAAGGATCACGCTGCCCCGCGCGCTGCCGGCGAGGCTGGCGACGGTCAGGCCCTGCGTCTGGGTCACTCCGGCCGGCGTGCCCTCGCTGGCCACGCCCGCATGCACCTCGACCCGCGCGGCGCGGGCCGTGAGGTTGAGCGGCCCATTGCCGGCGGCATTGCCGGCAAAGCCGATGGCGCCCGCCAGGCGGTCTGTCGTGCCGCCGGCCTCGCCCGCTTCCCCGATCGCGGGCATCAGGCCAAAGCCCGCCACTGCCGCATCCGAAGAACGCCCGATCCGCAGCACGCCGCCCGCGGCACCCGTCGCGCCGACGCCAGTGCCGGTCATGACATTGGCGAGTTCCGTGGCCCCCACGCCCAGCGCGCCGCCGCTATTGGCATCCGCGCCGCCGATACGGACCGCGGTACCCGGCGTGCGCGGCAGCAATTCCACCGTGCCGAAGCCGGCAATCAGCCCGGTATCGAGGCTGCGGGCCCGGACGGCGGCGCCGAGCGCGATATCATCGGCGATCAACGTCACGCGCCCGCCGGTCAGCGTGGCCGCGATGGCAACACCGCCACCGGCTACTGTCATCACCTGGCCCGGCGCTTCCCGCACCGTGATGGCACCCGCGGCCAGCCCGGCCGGCAGCGCATCCGGCGCGGTGAGCGCGGTCAGCACGATCGAGTTCACCCCACTCAGCGCGGGGAAGCTGCTGTTGCCGAGATTGACGATGCGGTTGTCGGCGCCGAGCCAGATGGCCCCGGTGCCGATCGCCCGCAGATGCTCCACCGCCAGCGCGCCGCCGGCGAGTGCCCCCGCCGCAGAAAGCCCAGCGGGCGCCGTGGTGAGCACGCCGGTCTGCGCGATGAAGCTGCGGCTGCGCAACTCCAGCAGCGGGATGGCGGAGGCCGTGAGGTCGATGCCCTGCACACCCTGGGTGATGGCGCCGGTCGTGCCCTCGATGCCGATGCGCAGCAAGCCGTCGCTGCCGGTGACGATGCGGTTCGGATTGGTGCCGCTGAGCGCGACCGTGGGGTCCCGCGTCAGCTCCATCCGCGTGAGGTTCAGGCCGCTGACGGGCGTGGTGTTGCCGAGTTCGACCGCCGTTCCCGTGGTGATGGGATGCAGCCAGACCACGCTGTTGTCGACGATGAGGCGAGAGCGGATATCCATCGCATCCGCACCGATCTGGATGCCGCCGGTGCTGGTCTGCACACCCCGTCCGCCATTGCCATCCACCGCCGCGCCGGTGATCTGCAGGGGATTCCCGCTGGCGTTGAAGATCTGCACGCCGCCGCCGGTCGCGCTGATGTCCCGGATGCGGCCGATGGCGTTGGTGTTGCCATTGGCGGACAGGAAAATGGACCCCGCCGCCGTGCTCGCCTGCAAGGTGCCGATGGTGATGCCAGTGGCAGCCTGCTGGGTGATGCTGCCGGTCTCCGCGATCAGGCGGAGATACTCCCCCGGCGCGTTGATCGTGCCGAGGTTGAAGCTGTCCGCCACCCAGGTCTGGCCGGCCGGGATCAGCGTCGCGCCGCCGGGCAGCCCCACCACGGTGCCGGCATCGGTGCGCGCACGCTCAGGCGCGGTCAGATACCCTGTCGTCGCACCCTTGAAGACAAGGCCGGAGACATCGCTGCGGACGCTGCTGGTATCGGCCAGCGTCTGCACCTGCATCACGCCGCCGCGCGCCACCAGCGCCCCGGTGGCGAGGATATCCAGCTCATCCACCGACAATTGCACGATGGGCCGCGCGCCGCTGCGGACGGCGAAGAACAGGTTCGGTGCCGGATCGGCCTCCGTCGCCAGGGCATCGAGCGTCGCGGTCAGCGTACCCTCGGGTTCCGCCACCACGCGCCCGGCGATCACCAGGCCCTCGGTTGGCGCGCCGGTGTTGTTCACGGTGCGGATCAGCACATTGCCATTCGCTGCCCGCACGGCATTGGTCGCATCCGGCTCCACGCCGACGGGCCGCGGGCCGGCGACCAGGGCGTGGATCTCGTTGGTCGCGCTGGCGAGGGTGATGTTCCCCCCCGCATAGGCCGCGAGCCCACCGGTCACGATGCGGTTGGCGGTGTTCTGGTTGATGTCGCCCGTCGTCGCCTGCAGCACCACGCGGCTCGTCGTGGCGCGCACAGCGCCGCCATCGAGGACGGAGCCCGCGAAGGGCGTCGTCAGCAGGTCCCCGTTGAGGATCAGCGCCGAGCCCGCAAGGGTGATGGACCCGCCAACGAAGGCCGTGGTCCGCACGGTGCCGGAGACCTCCAGCAGGTCGCGGCTCAACAGGGTGAAGGCCGCATTCGCCTGGGATGCCGCAGCGGTCCCGGCGCTGAAATCGGCGAGCGTGTCGATGCGGTTATCCGCCACCGCCGCCGTCACGCTGTTGAGCGCGGTGGCAAGGCGGCTCGCCCCCGTCAGCGTGCCGACATCGAGGCTGGTGCCGGCGGTTTGGCTGATCGTGCCCGTCGCGCCATCGGTGCCGGCGAACAAGGCGAGCGTGCCGATATTCGTGGCCGTCACGCCACCACCACCACCGCGCGTCCGCAGCGCGACATTGCCGGCGACGGCGATATCGCCGGCCAGCCGCACGCCAGCGCCACCGCCGGTTTCCGCAACGCCGATGCCGAAGGGGACCAGCCCCACAACCGGCGTCACGCCCGTGACGGCGATGTCGTTGGATCGCCCGATGATGAGGGTTTGCGCCAGCAATTCGGTGGCGTCGCCGCTGCCGAGGGTGAGCGCGGCGGGGATGACGCCAGCACCCGCCGTGTCATCCGTGCCGCCGAGTTGCACGGCGCGGGCGGTGGTGCGCGGCAGCAGGGCGATGGTGCCGCCGGTGGCGTCGATGGCGACGGGGCCGGAGAAGCCCATGCGATCCGCGATCAGCGTCACCGTGCCGCCCGTGGCGGTGATGCCGGCGATGTTCAGGAACTGGCCCGCGGCGTTGCGCAGGGTGATGATGCCGCCGTTGGACACCGTGGCGCCGGTGATCGCGCCGATGGCGTTCTCCGCGCCGAGCCAGGCGATATCGCCGGCCACGAGGTTGAGGTTCGCGACGGTCAGCGCACCCCGCACGCCGCCTGTCTCGGCGCCCGCGCCTTCGGTCTCCGCGCTGCGGCCGCGCTGCTCGATCCTGCCGGTCGTGCTCAGGACCAGCGTCTGCGGGCGGGCGGCGGCGGAGAAATCGATGCTGTCGGCATACTGCCGGATGCTGCCGGCGGTGGGCAGGGCAGGGAGGCCATCCGCCACGCCGAGGCGCAGCGTCGCCGTGGTCAGTTGCCCAAGCTCGGCAGCCGTCAGCCCGAGTTCCAGCGCATCCGCGCCGGCCACCGGCGTGCCGCGGGCCAGCGCGATATGCCGCCCCGTCGTGTGGGGCAGGATCTCGATGGCGCCGGTGCCTGTGCCGGTGCTGATGGTGCTGCCGATGGCAACATCGTCCGCGATCAGCGTGACGCGGCCGGTGAGCGACTGCACCGGGGCCTCGACGCCCAGGGTGGGGGAGGTGGCAGCGGGATTGCCAAGGCTGCGCAGCCGGATGGTGCCGCCGCCGACCGAGACGAGCGAGAAGGTGCCGACATCCACCGCCGCCTGATTCTGCCCTGCGAACAGGCTCGCGATGCGGTTCGTCGTGCTGTCGAGCAGGATATCCCCGCCCGCCGAGGCCGCGAGGCGCGGCGTGGAAATGGTGGACCCGGAACCCTGAGTGATGGCGCCGGTATTCGCCGCCCCCCAATCGCTGCCGGTCCGCAGCACGACGCGGCCTTCGCCACCCCCACCCGTGGCGGCGGCGACGGTCAGGTTGCCGGTGATGCGGATGGCGGTGTCGCTGTTGGCACTCGCCAGCGCCTGCAAGGTCAGCACACGGCTGGCCGCCGTGGTGTCCGTGCCGGCCTCGACCGGGCCGGCGACGAGCAGGCTCACCGAGCCCGGGGCCGCGGCGCTGGCGCCGACGCCCCAATTGCCGGCGGCCGCATTCGTGAAGGTCGTGCCGAAAGTAAGGTCGCGCAGTTCGCGGATGGCGCTGGCTGTGCCGACCAGGTTGACGGAGCCAGTGGCCGAACTCGCCGCGAGGCCGTCCGTTGTCGTCGCGGCGTTGCCGTCGCCGGCGGCGATGGTGCTGGTCTGCGTGATGTTGCCGCCGGTCGAGCGCAGGATGACCGCGAGGCCATCGATCGGCGCATCGACCGCGATGGTCTTGCCATCCACCAGCGCCACGGTGGCGAGCCGACCGGACGCGGCCTGGACGCCGTTGGCCCCGCTGGTCGCATCGTTGAACAGCGTCAGCGCGGCGGCATTCGCCGTGCCGTTGTAGGACACGGTCGCCCCATCGACGGCCCGC
This sequence comes from Acetobacteraceae bacterium, assembly GCA_947478535.1. The sequence continues at coordinate 907 of CANJXD010000113.1, read as the reverse complement.
ACCGCGATGCGGTCCACGATGTTGCCGGTGCCGAACAGGTTGAAATCCCCGCCCACAACGCCTGCGAGGTCCGCGACCGACAGCCCCGTTCCGGACTGTGCGACGCTCGCACCCCGCAATTCGAGTGTGGGGATGCTGCGTGTCCGCAGATTGGCCGGCCCCACCAGGTCAATGGTGTTCGCGCCCGTCGCATAGGTCGCGATATCCGCGCCGCTGAATGCACCACCGACCCGCAGCCGTGCCGCGCGGCCGATGCCGTCCAGCACCGTATCGGAGACGAGCGTGCCGGCCACCGCGCCGCCCACGCCGATGGCTCCCGTGGTCTGGCGCGTCAGCGTGACCGTGCCGGGCGTCCCAACAGTGCCCGCGAGGACGCGCCCGGCGCCGAGGGTGAAGGTATCGGCGATCAGCGCGACATTGCCGCCCGCCACTGTGGCGCTGATGTCCTGCGTCGCGCCGATGGCAGACGCGCTGATCCGGATGTCGCCAGCCGCCGACACCCCATTCGTCCCGCCGACGGTGGACACCGCGATGCCCGCTGTATTGCGCAACGAGAAATCCCCGCCGCCCACGCCCGCCACCATGACGCCATCCGCCAGCGTATTCGCGGCATTGGCCAGGCCCACCGCGCCGCCCGCGTTGACAAGCAGGGAGGCCGCCGTGCCGAGCACACCCGTGCTGTTCTGCGAAACCGTGGTGACCGCGGTCAGGACGATACTGCCGGCCGAACCGCCGGTGACAGCCGCCTCAATCGCTAGCGCCGCGCCGGAGCGCAGCCGGATGTCGGAAGCGGCCTCCGACACCACGACGCCGGCGGTGCCGCCCACCGTGCCGATGGTGAGCCCATCCGTGTCGCGATAGCTGAAACTGCCCTGCGCGCGCCCCGCGAGGGTGGCGACGGCGTTGG
>CANJXD010000112.1 GCA_947478535.1 Acetobacteraceae bacterium | reverse complement strand
CAGAGGACACGCAGCGTGGGCAACTTCCCCATCACCCGGACGAGCGCGCCGAAGCCGAAGCCCGCGGATGACGCGCTTTCCTTCGGCAAGGCGCTGACCGATCACATGTTCCTGATGGACTACGCGGAAGGTCAGGGCTGGCATTCCCCGCGCATCGTCCCCTACGGCCCGCTGAGCCTCGACCCCGCGACGACGGTGCTGCACTACGGCCAGGCGATCTTCGACGGCCTCAAGGCCTTCCGGGGCGATGACGGGCAGATCCGCCTGTTTCGCGCCGACCGCCACGCCGCCCGCTTCAACCGCTCCGCCCGCATCATGTCGATGCCGGAAGTGCCGGTGGACATCATCCGCCAGAGCTTCGACGCGCTGGTCGGCGTGGATGCGGATTGGGTGCCGCGCAAGGCGGGCACCTCGCTCTACCTGCGCCCGACCATCATCGCGACGGATGTGATGCTGGGCGTGCACCCTTCCCACAGCTACCTGTATTTTCTGATCCTGTCGCCCGTCGGCAGCTACTACAAGGAAGGCGTGAAGCCGGTTCGCATCCTCGCCTCCGACAAGCATGTGCGCGCCGTGCGCGGTGGCACGGGGGAAGCGAAGACGGCGGCGAACTACGCGCAATCCTTGTCCGGCCAGCAGGACGCGGCGGCGGCGGGCTATACGCAGGTGCTCTACCTCGATGGCGTGCACCGAAAGTATCTCGATGAGGTCGGCACCATGAACATCATGGTCCGCATCGGCGACGAGGTGATCACGCCGCCGCTCGCCGGCACCATCCTCGATGGCGTGACGCGCAACTCGGCGTTGCAGCTGCTGGCGGATTGGGGCCTCAAGGTCACGGAACGGCAGATCACCATCGACGAGGTGATGCAGGCCGGGCGCGACGGCACGCTGAAGGAAATGTGGGGCACAGGGACGGCGGCCGTGGTCAGCCCCGTCGGCACGCTCGGCTACAAGGGCGAGGACATCCTGATCAATGGCGGCGAGACCGGCGAGGTCACGCAGAAGCTGTATGACGCGATCGTCGGCATCCAGTATGGCCGCAGCAACGACGCACATGGCTGGACGAGCGTGGTGCCGGCGGTCTGAGCTCAGCCGGGGGCGCCTGACGGCGCCCCCGGTGACCTCTACTTCCCCTTGAAGACCGGGGGGCGCTTTTCCACGAAGGCGCGCATCGCCTCCCGCGAATCCTCGTAGCGGCCCAGCTCCGAGGTCATCTCCTGCTCGAAGCGATAGCCGTCGCGCAGCGTGCTCCACTCGATCTCGTTCAGCGCATGCTTGGCGAGGCGGGAGGCGATGGGACTTTTGGAGGCGATGCTGCGCGCCATCTCCATCGCCACCGGCATCAACTGGTCCGGCGGCACGCAGGCCTCCACGATGCCGAGGCGATAGAGCTCCGGCCCCGGCACGCGATAGCCCGTCATCATCATGCGCCGCACGCGGGAATGGCCGAACAGCCGCATCGCGTGGCGCGCACCGCCGAGCAGGCCGACATCGATCTCCGGCAGGCCAAGCTGCGCCGTCTCGCTGGCGAACAGGATGTCGCAGGAGGCGGCGAGCACCAGGCCCGCGCCGAGTGCCGGGCCGTTCAGCGCGCCGATCACCGGCTTGCGGCATTCATAGATGGCATCGAAGCTGCCGCGCGCGCGGCGGAGATGCGCGATCTTGTCGCCCAGCGCGCCTTGGTCCGCCATCGTGGCGCGGGCCTTGATATCGGCGCCGGCGGAAAAGACGCGGCCGGCGCCGGTCAGCACGGCGCAGCGCACCTCCTCCATCTCCGAGATCCGGTCGAAGGCGAGGGCCAGTTCCTCGTTGAAGCGCCGGTCCTGGGCGTTCACCGGGGGGTTGTCCATGGTGACGACCGCGACGTGGTCCTCGATCACCACGCGCATCAGCGTCAGGTCATCCATCAATGCGGGCTTTCCTCGTCATCAATCCAGCCTGATGCCGGCGGCGCGGATCAGGGTGGAGAATTTCTGCGTCTCGCTGGCCATGAAGCGGGTGAATTCCTCCGGCGTCGTCGGCAGGGTCTCGAGCCCGCGCTCGCCGCACCAGGCGATGAAATCGGGCGCGCGCACGGCGGCGATGAGGTCACGGCTCATCCGCGCCAGCACCGGCGCCGGCAGCCCAGCGGGGCCGAGCACGCCGAGCCAGGTGGAGAAGGCGTAGCCGGGCACGCCCGCCTCGGCGATCGTCGGCAGGTCCGGCATCCGCGTCGCGCGGCGATCCATCGAAACGCCGAGGGCGCGCACATGCCCGGCCTGGACATTCGGCATGGCCGTGATGGCGACATCGAGATAGCCGCTGATGCGCCCGGCGATCAGGTCCGCCGCCAGGGGCGCGGTGCCGCTATAGGGCACATGGGTGATATCGACGCCCGCCATGGATTTGAACAATTCGAGCGCGAGGTGCGACGCCCCGCCATTGCCGGAGGACCCGAAGGTGAGCCGCCCCGGCTGCGCCTTCGCCAGCGCCACGAATTCCGCCACGTTGCGCGCCGGCACGCCGGGATTGATCGTCAGCACCATGGGCGCGGCGGCGACGAGCCCGACCGGGGTGAAATCCCGCACGGGATCGTAGCCGATCTCCCGATAGAGGCTGGCATTCGCGGCGTGGGTGCCGAGGAAGCCCATGAAGATCGTGTGGCCATCCGGCGCCGCGCGGGCGGCCTGGGCGGCGGCGATATTGCCGCCGGCGCCGGCGCGGTTCTCGATCACCACGGGTTGTCCCCAGGCCTGGGCGAGCTTCTCCCCCAGCTTGCGGGCCAGCAGGTCCGTGATGCCGCCGGGGGGATAGGGCACGATGAAGCGCACCGGGCGCGTCGGGAAGGCAATGTCCTGCGCCCGGGCCGCGGGCGTGGACAGGATGGTGGCGGTGGCCAGCGTGCCAGCGAAGGCCCTGCGGGTGATCATGGCTCGTTCCTCCGTGCCACTCATTCGGGCGAAGCCCCGGCGGCGCTGGGGGAAGCCTCGCACCCCCGCGAAACGGGCGTCAATACGCGGCGCCAGGTCCCAGCAGGCTGGATTGATCCGGCTGGATTGATCCGCCCCGCCGGCTTGGCCATGCTGGCGACTTCAGACCCAAGGGAATCACGATGCCGAAGCCGAACCCGGAAGACCGCCGCGCATGAGCGACGCGCGCCCCGTCCGGATCGCCGTGGATATCGGCGGCACCTTCACCGATCTGCAGATCCTCGATGCGCGGCAGGGCCGCGTCGTCGCGTGGAAGACGCCGACGACGCCGGCCGACCCATCCGAGGGGCTGCTGGTCGGGGTGAAGGAAGCCGCCGCCCGCTTCGGCTTCGCCCTGGCCGATGTCGGCCTGCTGCTGCATGGCACCACCATCGCCACCAATGCCGTGCTGGAACGCAAGCTGGCGCGCGGCGTGCTGCTGACGACGGCCGGCTTCGAGGATGTTCTGGAGATCACGCGCCACTTCCGACGGGACATCTACGGCCTGGCGCCGGACCCCTTCCCCTGCCTCATCGAGCGCGACATGCGGATCGGCGTGCCCGAACGCCTGCGCGCCGATGGCAGCGTGGAGAGACCGCTCGGCGACCTCACCCCGGTGCTGGCGAAGCTGCGCGAGGCGGCGCCGGAAGCGGTGGCGATCGGGTTGCTGCATGCCTATGCGAACCCCGCGCATGAAATCGCGCTGCGCGATGCCGTGATGGCGGCGCTGCCGGGCGTGCCGGTCAGCCTCTCCTCCGAGATCAGCCCGGAAATCCGGGAGTATGAGCGGCTGTCCACCACGGTGCTGAACGCCCTGCTGATGCCCGTCGTGCAGCGCTACCTCGCGCGGCTGGAAGCGCGGTTGGGGGAGGATGGGTTCAGCCCGCGCCTGTTCCTGGTGCAGTCGAATGGCGGCATGTGCAGCCTGAAGCGCGCCGCCGAACAGCCGGCCCGCCTGCTGCTGTCAGGCCCCTCCGGTGGCGCGTTGGCGGCGGAACGGCTTTCACGCAGCCTCGCGCGGCCGAACCTCGTCGCGGTCGATATGGGCGGCACCAGCTTCGATGTCAGCGTCGTGCAGGATCATCGCATCGGCCTCGTCACACAGGGCGAGGTGGACCGCCTGCCGGTACGCCTGCCGATGGTGGAGATGCGGACCATCGGCGCCGGTGGCGGTTCCATCGCCGCCGTCGATGCCGCGGGGCGGCTGACGGCGGGGCCGCGCAGCGCCGGCGCCCGCCCGGGGCCGGTCTGCTACGGGCGCGGCGGCGTGGAGCCGACGGTGACGGATGCGAATGCCGTGCTCGGGCGCTTCGATCCGGATTTCTTCCTCGGCGGCGCGATGAAGCTGGAACTCGGTGCCGCACAGGTGGCGATGGCGGAACGCATCGGCACGAAGCTTGGCCTTACCACTGAAGCCGCCGCCGAAGGCGTGCTGCGGGTGACGAACGCACAGCTTGCCGCCGCCGTCAGGCTTTCGCTGTTCGAGAAGGGGCTCGATCCCCGCGACTTCGCGCTGCTGTCCTTCGGCGGTGCCGGCGGGCTGCATGCAACGGACGTGGCGGATGAGTTGGGCATCACGGAGGTGATCTTCCCGCGTGAGCCGGGGACGCTGTCCGCCTATGGCATCCTGTTCTCCGACCTCGCGCAGGATATCGCGCGGTCCCGCCTGCTGCTGGCCGAGGCGGCCTCCCAGCCCGCGATCGAGGAGACTGTCGCCGCGCTGCAAGCGGACGCCATCCAGCGCCTCGGGGATGATGGGGTGCCGGAGGCCTCCCGCGCCGTGGAGATTTCCGCCGATCTTCGCTATCGCGGGCAGGCCTTCGAACTGCTCGTGCCCTGGCCGGAAGCGCCCGATCTGCCCGCCCTGCTCGCGCGCTTCCACGCCCAGCACCGCGCCCGCTTCTCCTACGCCGCGGAAGGCGAGAAGGTCGAGATCGTGACGATGCGCGCCGCCGCCATCGGCCGGCTGGAGAAGCCGGAGGAGGAAAGCGCGAGGCCCCCACAGGACGCGACCGCACCCGGCACGCGCCGCGTCTGGCAGCAGGGCGGTGCGGCCGATTGGCCGGTCTGGCGGCGGGAGACGCTGCGGCTTTCCGATGCGGTGCAGGGCCCCGCCATCATCGAGGAAGCCTTCGCCACCCATGTGATTTCCGAGGGCTGGCGCGCCGCGCTGGACCCCGAAGGCGCGATCATCGCGCGGAGGACAACGTGATGTTGGGTCCCATCGAGATCGAGGTCATCCGCAACGCGCTGACCGCCGCCGCGGCAGAGATGGACATCACGATCTGGCGCACCAGCCGCAGCACCATCGTGCGCGAATTGCTGGATTATTCGACCGCCGTCTTCGATGCGGAGGGATCGAACCTCGCGCAATCCGCGCGCATCCCGGGCCATCTGAATTCGATGACGCATGCCCTGCGCGCCCTGCTGGCGGACCATGTGCCGCCGGAGGATTGGCACGAGGGCGATATCGTCATCTTCAACGACCCCTATTGCGGCGGCCAGCATCTGCCGGACATCCTGGCCTTCAAGCCGGTGTTCCATGACGGCGCGCGCATCGCCTTCGTCGGCACGCTCTGCCACCACATCGATGTCGGCGGCCTCGTTGCCGGCAGCTACGCCGCCAAGGCGACCGAGATCTACCAGGAGGGGCTTCGCATCCCGCCGGTGAAGATCATCGAGGCGGGAAAACGCAACGAGGGCATCTGGGCGATCATCCGCCAGAACATCCGCAAGCCGGACCTGCTGTTCGGCGACCTGAATTCCCAGCTCGCGAGCCTTGAAGTCGGCGCGGCGGCGCTGACACGCCTCGCCAACCGCTTCGGCGCGGCGGCGATCATCGAGGCGGGGCAACGCATTCTCGACATGTCGGAAGCCGGCATGCGCGCGGCGATCGGGCGGATGCCGGATGGCGTCTATGAATTCGAGGATTTCCTCGATGATGACGGCATCGACCTCGGCAAGCCGATCCGCCTGCATGTGACGCTGACCATCACCGGGGAGACGGCGCTGGTCGATCTGTCCGGCTGTTCGGCACAGGTGGCGGGGCCGACCAATGCGACGCTCGCCAGCACGAATGCGGCGGTGATGTTCGCGCTGATGTGCTGCGCCGATGCCTCGCTGCATATGTCCGCCGGCTGCTACCGCCCGATCTCGGTAGTGGCGCCGGAAGGGCTGGTGGTGAATGCCCGCCACCCCGCGCCGGTCGCGCACCGCATCGCGGTGTCGCACCGCCTGCTGAACGCGATGAACGGCGCGCTGCACCAGGCGGTGCCGGACGTCATCCCCGCCGCCTATTACGGCAACAGCTACGTCACCACCTTCCAGACCGTGCAGGATAGCGGCGCGCGGGAAGTGCTGGTGGAAATCGAGATCGGCGGTTCGGGCGCGCATCCCGCGAAGGATGGGGTGAATGCCTATGCTTCCGGCATGCACAACAACAGCAACATCCCGATCGAGATGATCGAGGCGCAATTGCCGCTGACCATCATGCGGTATCAGTTGCGGGATGGCAGCGGCGGCGCCGGGGAAAGGCGCGGCGGGCTGGGCCTGATCCGCGAATGGCGCATCGACAGCGATCGCTGCTTCTTCACCGCCAACATGGACCGCTTCGACCACGCCCCCTACGGCCTGGCCGGCGGTGGGCCTGCCGCGACGGGGCAGCTCGTCCTGCGCCGCGACGGCGTGGAAAGCCCGATCCTGCCGAAGACGGACAACCTGCCGCTACGCCAGGGCGATGTCGTGCGGCTGGAGACCTCCGGCGGCGGCGGCTTCGGAGTGCCTGCCAAGCGCGCGCCGGACGCGGCGGCGCGGGATCTGCGGATGCGGTACCTGTAGGGGGAAGGAAACACCCCGCCCCGACCCTCCCCCGCGCAAGCGGGAGAGGGAGAAGGTGGCGCTACAGCTGCGGCCAGAGATGCGCCCAGGGGCGCGCGGCCTCGAATTGCCGAGCGAGAGCGATCAACTCCCAATCCTGGCCGTAGCCGCCGATCAGTTGCAGGCCGATCGGCAGCCCGTCCGGGGACTGGTCGGCCGGCACGTTGAGCCCCGGCAGCCCCGCGGCGTTCACCATGCCGGTGAAGGCGCGGCTGTAGGGCGGGCCGAACTTCGTGGCATCCCACGGCAGGGACCCCGCCGTCGGCGTCACGATCACGTCCCACGTCCGGAAGGCGCGGGCGAACTGGGCCTGCAATTCGCGGAAGGCGGCGAGGCCCTCGATGTAGTCCATCGCCGTGAAGGTCGCGCCGCGATCGGCCATTTCCTCATACAGCGCGCCGATATGGCCGCGCCAATCCTGGCCGCGCAGCACCCACGCCAGGCCGCCGGCGGTGAAGGTGCCCCAGTTCTTGTCGAACAGTTCGATATCGACGGGAAGCGGCCCTTCCTCCACCTCGTGCCCCAGCGCGGCCAGCGACCGCGCGGCGGCGGCGCAGGAGGTGGCGACGGGTTCCTCCACCTCCCACTGCCCGACGCGGGCGACGTAGAGGATCTTCAGCTTGCGCGGCGCCGGTTCCTCATGCGGGCCGGGCACGCCGATGGAAAGCCGGTCCTCATCGAGCGGGCCCTGGATGGCGGCGAGCGCCATGGCGAGGTCATCGACGGTGCGCGCGAGCGGGCCGATCACCTCCGCATCGTCGAGGATGATCGGCAGCCCATCGCGCCGCGCCACGCGCCCGGTGGAGGGCTTGAGGCCGACCAGCCCGCAATGGCAGGCCGGACGGCGGATCGAGCCACCGCCATCCGTGCCGAGCGTGATCGGGCCGAACCCCGCCGCGACACCCGCCGCACCACCACCGGTGGAAGCGCCGGAGGTCAGCGCGGTGTTCCAGGGGTTGCGCGTGGTGCCGAAGGATTTCGTATCGACATTGCCGCGGCCGAGCGTGAATTCGGAGACGTTGGTCTTGCCGAGGATCACCGCGCCGCCCGCGCGCAGGCGAACCACCGGCGTTTCATCGAGGGCCGGCACATAGTCCAGGTACAGCTCGCTGCCCCAGGCGCAGCGCAGGCCGGCGACAGTGATGTTGTCCTTGATCGAGACGGGGATGCCATCCATCGACCCCAGCGGCGCACCGGCGGCGAAGCGCGCATCGGCAGCGGCGGCGGCCTTGCGCGCGCCTTCGGCATCCAGCGTCGCGAAGGTGTTGATCTTGGCATCCACCGCCGCGATGCGCGCCAGCACGGCTTCCAGCGCGGCAGAAGGCGTCAGCGTCCCGGCCCGGTAGCGCGCGGCGAGTTCTTTCGCGGGAAGGCGCCAGAGGTCTTCGGTCATCGTCAATCGTCTCCGTCAGTTCTCGGGCGTGAAAAAGCGCGCCAGTGTCCACTCATCCGCCCGCGGTGCATAGGCGATGCCGCGCCGCGTCGCCCAGATGTTCACCTGGTACAGGATGGGCACCAACGCCTGCTCGGCCATGGCAAGCTCGCTCGCCTGTTCCAGCAGCGCGCGGCGCGCACCATCGTCCACCGTGCCGAGCGCCTGGATGACCACGCCATCCAGCGCCGGGTTCGAATAGCGCCCGCGATTGCCGACGCCGAGGCCGCGTTCGCGGTCGATGGTGGCAACCAGGGCGCGGAGCGGCGACGATGCCTCCCCGGTATTGCTGCCCCAGCCCAGCAGCATGGCGGAGAAGGCGTAGTTCGGCGCGCCGCCCTGGGAGAGGATGGTATTGAAGGGCAGCGCCTCCACCCGCGTCTCGATGCCGATGCGCGTCAGCATCTGGCCGACGCCCTGCAGGATCTTCTCATCATTCGGGAAGCGGTCATTCGGGCCGTGCACCGTCAGGCGGAAGCCCTCGGGGTAGCCAGCTTCGCGCAACAGGCGCCGCGCGCCCTCCGCATCGAAGGCCGGCGGCGTAAGACGCGGGCTGGCGCCGAAGAAGCCTTCCGCGAGCAGGCCACCGGCGGCGATCGCCTCATTTTCCATGATGCGTTCGACGATGGCGGGGCGGTTGATCGCCATCGAGATGGCGCGGCGCACACGGACATCGCGCAGCGGATTGGCCGGCAGCGGCTGGCCGTTGCGGGCGGAGGCGTGCGGCGTGACATCCCGCGCCGTGTCGAAGCTGATGAACATCACGCGATTGGACACGGCGCGCCACAGCCGCATGTCCGCCCGGCGCTTCAGCGCGTCCAACTGCGTGATGGGGGCGGCTTCCACCGCATCCACATCACCGGCGAGCAGCGCGGCGACGCGGGCGCTGTCATTCGGCACGATGCGGAGCGTGACGCGCTGCCAATGCGCGGCGCCGCCCCAATAGGCATCGTTGCGCGTCATCACCGCGCGGTCGCCGGGCGTGAAGCTTTCGAAGCGGAAGGGGCCGGTGCCGATCATCGCGGTGCCGGCGCGGAAATCGGCGGTCGTCGCAGTCTCGAAGCGGCGGGGGATGATGTTGACCACGGACAGGTCGGTCGGCAGCAGCGGTTGCGGGCCGCGCGTGGTGATGCGGAGCGTGCGTGCATCCACCACCTGCACGGCGGCGATGCCACGGGTGAACTGCGTGAAGGGGCCAGGGCTGTTCGCAATGTTCGGCACGCGGCGGAGCGAGGCCGCGACATCCTCCGCCTCCAGCGGCGCGCCATCATGGAAGGTGACGCCGCCGCGCAGGCGGAATTCCCATTCCGTTTCGGAAATCGCGCGCCAGGATTCCGCGAGGCCGGGGATCAGCCCCTGGCGTTCATCCTGGTGCACGAGCTTGTCGAACATATGCGCGGCGATCGCATTATTCGGCACCAGGTTGTGAAAATGCGGATCGACCGCGGTCGGCGTCGAGGCCAGCGCGACGGAGAGCGATTGCGCGGCCACCGCCTGCGGCAGCGCCGTGAGCGCCACTGTCGCGACCCATACTGCACAAAGTCGCTTCATGCCCGCCTCCATCCGCCTGCTTCGCAGTCTTCAACGCGCCGCGACGCATGGCAAGGCGTCCTGTTTCGCGTTGCGCGCGGGCCGGATCGGTCGCAGGCTCGGCGTGAGACAGGACGGAGGCAGGAATGCCGATCTTCGCGAAGCGCCGCCATCTGCTGGCCACCACGGCTGGCGGATTGATGCTGCCCAACCTCGCCCCGGCGCAGACCACGCGCTTCCCCAACCGGCCGCTGCGCGTCGTCGTGCCCTTCGCGCCCGGCGGCATCACGGACATCCTGGCGCGGGCCGCGGCGGAGGGTCTCTCCCGCGTGCTTGAACAGCCGGTGGTGGTGGAAAACCGCGCGGGCGCCGGCGGCAATGTCGGCTCCGAGGCCGTCGCGAAGGCGCCGGCGGATGGCTATACGCTGCTGGCCGTGGGGCCCGCCGTGATGGGCATCGCGAAGCCGCTGTACCAGCGGCTGAACTACGATCCGGACGCGGATTTCGTCCCGCTCGGCCTGCTCGGCGCGCAAGCGAATGTCATGCTCGTCAGCCCCCGCGCACTGCCGGAGCCAACTTTGCCAGCGCTGCTGGCCGCGGCGCGGGCGAAGCCGGGGGAGATCGCCTTCGCGTCCTCCGGGACCGGTTCGCTGACGCATCTGACAGCGGAGCTCTTCGCCGCCGCGGCAGGTCTGCGCATGGTGCATGTGCCCTATCGCGGCAGCCCGCCGGCGCTGGCGGACCTCATCTCCGGCCAGGTGGCGATGCTGTGCGATGCGCTGACCACGGCGCTGCCGCTGCACCAGGGCGGCCAGGCGAGGATCGTCGGTGTCGCGACCAAGGAGCGCACCGCCGACCTGCCGGATGTCCCGAGCCTGGTGGAAGCGGGCTATCCCAGCCTCGATGTGCCGAACTGGTTCGGGCTTTTCGCGCCCGTCGCGACGCCGGCGCCGGTGGTGGAACGCCTGACCGCCGCCCTGTCGGAAGTGACGGGCGCCGAGAGCTACAAGACCCTGATGCGCCAACGCAGCGCGCAGCCTGTGGCGCTCGGCGATCGGACCCTGCCGGCTTTCCTCGCCGCCGAGCGCGCGCGCTGGGCGGACGCCGTGCGGTCCAGCGGCGCCAAGGCGGACTGAACGGTGGCGGGCCTGCGCGCCCTGCCCTAACCTTCGCCCCATAAGGACGGAGGAAGGGTCATGCGGCGAAGGATGCTGCTGCTCGGGGCTGGCGCGCTCATCGCGCAGCCGGCCACGGCACAGGAGGCGGGATGGCCCAATGGGCGGCCGGTCCGGCTGATCGTGCCCTTCGCGCCCGGTGCCTCCTCCGACACCATCGCCCGCATCGTCGCCGCCCGGCTGGGGGAGCCACTGGGCGCGAGCATCATCGTCGAGAACCGCGCCGGCGCGGGCGGCCTGCTGGCCGCGCAGCAGGTGGCGCGGGCAGCGCCCGATGGCACAACCCTCCTCTGGGGTGGCGGCACAGCGCTGACCCATGCGGCGCTGCAACGCGATGCCGGCTACGACGCGATGCGGGACTTCACCCCCATCGCCACCATCGGGGAGAACCCGGCCATGCTCTGCGTCCGCACCGCGGCGCCCTGGCGGGATGCGGCGGCGCTGATCGCCGCGGCGCGGGCCGAGCGCGGCGGGCTGCGCTACGGCTCCGGCGGAGTCGGCACCCCGGCCCATATGGCCGCCGCCGCGCTGCTGAAGGGGATCGGCGCAGAGGGCATCCACGTGCCCTATCGCGGCGCCAACCTCGCCGCGCTGGCGGTGGAACAAGGGGAGGTCGATTTCGCCTTCGCCATCAGCAACATCGCCCTGCCCCGCATGCAGCAGGGTGCGATCCGCGTGCTGATGACGACGGGGCGTGGTCGCAACCCCGCTGCCCCGGACGCGCCGACGCTCGTGGAATCGATCCCCGATGGCCCGATCATCACCAGCGGATCCTCCCTGGTCGGCCCCGCCGGCATCCCGCCCGCCATCGTGGCCCGCATCCATGGCGCGGTGGCGCGGCTGGTCACCGGCGATGCGGCGCTGCGGGAGCAACTGACGAAGGAAGGCGGCGAGATCACGCTCTCCCCCTCCCCCGCCGCCTATGCCGCCGCCTGGGCCGATGAATTCGCCCGGCTGCGTCGCCTGGTCGAATTGTCGGGAGCCCGCGTCGAATGAACCACGCCGAATTCTTCGCGGCCTATGACGGCTTCGGCGAGCGCCGCGCCGGGCTTGCGGGCGATGTCGCCTCCGCCGCCTGGCTGCGGGACCTGGCGGTGCAGGCCGGGGCCGAGGCCGCGCTGGTGCCGGTGCCCTTCCAGCGCTTCGTCCCGGGCGAGGCGTTTCTCGATGTCGCGGGCCGGCGGATCGAGGGGCTGCCGCTGTTCGATGGCGGCGTCACCGATACGGCGGGCATCACCGGCACGCTCGGGCCGCTGGGGTCTGACGCCACGATCGGCGTGGTGGAGATGGAACCCCGCGCCGCGAGCCTTCCCGGCAACCCCTTCGCCCAGGCGCGCGCCGCAAGCCGGCACGCCGCCATCATCGTCGCGCTACGGACACAGCCGGACAGCCTGGCGCCGCTCAACGCGCATGACACGGAAGCGCCCTTCGGCCCGCCCGTGTTGCAGGTGGCGGGGCGAGAGGGACCGGGGCTTGTGGCGCTGGCCGCGCAGGGAAGCACCACGGCGCGGCTGGTCGCCTGCGGGGTGAAGGCGCCGGCCACCTCCTTCAACATCCGCGCATCGCTGCCGGGCGGGGCGACGCCGCCGCTGGTGCTGCTGACGCCACGCACCTCCTGGTGGACCAGCACGGCCGAACGCGCGGGTGGCGTGCTTGCCTGGGTGGAGGCGCTGCACGCGCTGGCCGCCGTCCCGGCGACGCAACGGCGGCATGTCGTGGCGCTGGCGAATTGCGGGCATGAACTCGGCCATATCGGTGCCCACCAGGCCTTCGCGCGGGAACCGGCGCTGGCCTCCGACGCCGCGCTGGTGATCCATCTCGGCGCCAATCTCGGCGTGGCGGAGGATGCGCGGCTGACCGTGCGCAGCAACGTCCCCGGCATCGCGGACCGCATGGCGGAGGCGATGGTCGCCGCCGGCCATCCCCGCGCGCCGCTGGAGGTCGTGACGGGCGGCAAGGCGAATGGGGAGGCGCATGAGATCGAGGCGCGGGGTGGCCGCTACCTCTCCCTCATCGGGCACAATCCCTGGTTCCACGCGCCGGAGGATCGCTGGCCCGGCACCATCGACCTGCAGAACGCCACGGCCATT
>CANJXD010000111.1 GCA_947478535.1 Acetobacteraceae bacterium | reverse complement strand
TTTTGGCAATCAGATCCATAGCCAACACCCCAGATTCTCCAGCGCAAAGGCCGGATGATCGCATGACCCTGGGTGGAAACTTTTGGACGCTGTTTACCCAGGGAATCTGGAAAGATTTGCACGCTGTTTTGCACAGTCTCCACAGAGTCGCAGTCGATACGCCCAGAAAACGCGCGGCGGCAGGCGCATTGAGAAGGGCGGGGGGCAGGGCGGCGTCTTGGCGCATGGGCAAGGTCCAGCAGGACCGCCTTCGTGAGGAGGCGGTGATGCCGGCGCCGGTCGTGGTGGGGGCCACGCTCGCCAACCGCTCAACGGACCCGCACCGTCAGCCTATGGGCTCACCCCCGCCCAGCCAGGGAAGCGCGGACACGGGCGGCCGCGATGGCAGGGGCGATTGGAAGGAAGTGTAGCGAAATTCGCCGCGGAATCAAGCGGCATCCCCCGGTATCGCGCCAATGCAGGGCGTTCACGTACAATAATATGTATAGCTTCCGAGCGAGACCCCGGCCTTTACCCCGCCCCCCTCCCCGGTGGGGTCTTTGGTTCGTCTTTTTAGTGAGGGAGGGGTGCGACTTTAGTGGCGCTTTCTGGTGTCGTTTGCCAATGTATGTTTGGGGATGCTGGGCAATAGGATTGCTGCCCCTCGGATCATGCTACAGGACCAACACCAGCGCGGCGGGACATGCGTGAAAGGCAAGGGCAGGGGTGCGGCGCAGGAGCGGCAGGGCCAGCCTGCGGGCGCCTCGGATGGTGCGGTGATGCAACCACGAGCTTCCTGCTTACTGGGCTGCTTACTGGCCCATCCAAGCGGCGTGGCGTTTTAGAAAAAAACCTAGTAAAATCATGGTGTCCCCGGCGCGATTCGAACGCACGGCCCCCAGATTAGGAATCTGGTGCTCTATCCGGCTGAGCTACGGGGACGCCCAGGCCCAGGGGATAGCACAGCCTGCCCCGGACGCGCGAGAGGGGAGCCGCGCCCCCCCTACCCCCTCTGGCGGCACGCGCCGGCCGGCGCATACTCCCCCTTCCATGCCGGAGACCGCCCGATGCCAGGACCCATGCCCGAAGCCCTGTTCGATGCGCTGATGGCGCGCGCGGGAATCGCGCCGACGCCGGCGGAACGCGCCAGTATGCTCGGCGCTTCCGCGCATATCACCGCGATGGTCGAACGGGTTCGGCCGCGAGGCGGTGTGGCGGTGGAACCCGCCACCATCTTCGTGCCGACCCCCTCCGCTGGGGACCGGGACGCATGAGCGCTCTGCCCGCCACCCTCACCACCCTCGCCGCCGAGATCGCCGCGAAGCGCATCTCGCCGGTCGAGCTCACGCGCGAATCCCTGGCCCGCGCGGAACGGCTGAACCCCACCCTGCACGCCTTCATCCGGCTGACGGAGGAGACGGCGCTCACCCAGGCGCAGGCGGCGGAAGCCCGCCAGATGGCCGGTGCGCTGCGCGGGCCGTTGGACGGCATCCCGGTCGCGCACAAGGACATCTACGAAACCGCCGGGATCGCCACGACCGGCCATTCCCGCATCCTCGAACACCACATCCCCGCGCGGGATGCGACGGTGGTGCGCGCCTGGGCGGAAGCCGGGGCGGTGATGATCGGCAAGCTGGCGACGCATGAATTCGCCTGGGGCGGGCCGTCCTTCGACCTGCCCTGGCCGCCCGCCCGCAACCCCTGGGATACCTCCCGCTTCACCAGCGGGTCTTCCTCCGGCACCGCGGCGGCGGTGGCGGCGGGGATCATCGCGGGGGGCACAGGCAGCGATACCGGCGGGTCCATCCGCGGGCCATCCGGCCTCTGCGGCCTGGCGGGCATCAAGCCGACCTATGGGCTGTGCAGCCGCACCGGCGTGCTGCCGCTGGCGCAGAGCCTGGACACCACCGGCCCGATGGCCTGGACGGTGGAGGATTGCGCCCTGCTGCTGGATGCCATGACGGGGCATGATGCCTCGGACCCTTCCTCCGCCAACCGGCCGAAGCCGGATTTGCTGGGCGGTCTCGGCCAGGGGGTGAAGGGGCTGCGCGTTGGCGTCATCCGCCACTTTCATGAACGCGACCTCGTCGTCTCCCCCGCCGTGCGCCATGGCGTGGATCACCTGGCCGATGTGCTGCGGGCAGAAGGCGCGGAGGTGCGGGACATCACCCTGCCGCCGCTGATGGATTTCAACACCGTCGGCTGGCTGATCCTGATGACGGAAGCCCATGCGGTGCATGAGCCCTGGATCCGCACGCGCTTTCACGAATACGGCGAAATCCTGCGCGAAAGGCTGGCGCTGGCCGCCCTGGTCAGCGGGGTGGACTACGTCCAGGCGCAGCGCCGGCGGCGGGAACTCTGCGCGGCGATGGCGGAGGTGATGACGGGCTGCGACCTGCTGCTCACCGCCGCCCAGGCCAGCGAGGCGCCGCCCATCACCAGCATCGGCAAATTCGCCAGCCTGGAAGCGCCCGGCCTGACCATCCCCTTCAACCTCACCGGCCAGCCCGCGATGACGGTCTGCACCGGCTTCGGGGAAGCCGGCCTGCCCGTCGGCACGCAGATCATCGGCCGGCCCTTCGAGGATGCGCTGGTACTGCGCGCCGGCCACGCCTTCGAACGCGCGACGGCCTGGCGCGCCCGTCGCCCGGCCTTGGCCGCGTGACAGGATCAGCTACCATCGCCGGCAAGCCCGCGGAGTCCACCGCGGCGTCATTGGATCGCGCCGCATGACCCACCGCCGCCCCCTGCTTTCGGCCCTTGCCCTGCTCGCGGTTTCCGCCGGCCCGGCGCTCGCGCATCACCCGACTGGCGGCATGGCGCCGGCGACGGTGCTGGACGGGCTGCTGAGCGGCATCGGCCATCCCGTGATCGGGCCGGACCACCTCGCCTTCCTGCTCGCGCTGGGCCTGGTGGCGGGCCTCCAGGGCTGGGGGGCGCTGCGCGTGGCGGCCTTCGTCGCGGCCTCGCTGCTGGGTGTCGCCAGCGGCTGGGCGGGATTCGCCTTGCCGGGGGCAGAACTGCTGGTGGCGCTGTCGGTCATCGGCATCGGCGCCGCGCTGCTGGCACGGGTGGAACTCGCGCCACTGGGCTGGGCCGGGCTGTTGGCCGCGGCAGGCTTCGCGCATGGGCAGGCTTTCGCCGAGGCGGTGATCGGCGCGGAGGCGACACCGGTGGGCGCCTATCTCCTCGGCCTCGCGGTGGTGCAATCCGCGCTGGTGCTGGGGCTGGCGAAACTGGTGGCGGAACGGCCGGGCCTGCTGGATGGGGCGCGGCCGCGCATCGCCGGCATCGCCGCCATGGTGGTGGGCATCTCCGTGCTGGTGGCGTGAAGGCTCAGCCGCCGCTCATCGCCGTCATCACCAGCACCTCCGCGCCGGGGCGCAGCGGGGTGGAAAGCACCGCGCGGTCCCCATCGACGAAGATCGCCAGGTGGCGGCGGATGGCCGGTGTCGAATCGACCAACCGGTCCCGCATGCCGGGCCAACGCGCATCCAACGCCATGATCACCCCCGCGACGTCGGTGGCGTCCACCGCCAGGTGACGTGGCGCGCCAGGAAACAGCCGGACCAGCGCCGCGGGCAGCGAGACCGCAACCTCCGTCACGGCAGGACCAGCGTCTCGACGGACAGGATGGTCGGCAGGTGCCGGGCGATGCAGCGCCAGCTCTCTCCCTCATCGCCACTGGCGTAAAGCTCCCCGCTGCCGGTGCCGAAATAGACGCCGCAGGGGTCGAGCCTGTCCACCGCCATCGCTTGGCGCAGCACGCCGAAGAAGGCGTCCTTCTGCGGCAGGCCATCGCGCAGCGCCTGCCAGTTCTGCCCCCTGTCACGGCTGCGCCAGACGGCGGCGCTGGCATCGGGCATGTAGCGCCCGGCGGTGTCCCCGTTCAGCGGCAGCAGGAACAGCGTATCGGGGTCCCGCGGATGGGCGGCGGCGGGGAAGCCGAAGCTGGATGGCAGCCCGGCCTCGATGCTCGTCCAGTGCAGGCCGCCATCCTCGCTGCGGTACATGCCGCAATGGTTCTGCTGGTAGAGCAGCTCCGGCTGCCCCGCCGCGGCAACCACGCAATGCACGCATTGCCCGTATTCGGGGTAGCGCTGGTCTTCCGGCATGTAGTCGTTGCGGACGCCGCGATTGCGCGCTTCCCAGGTCTCGCCGCCATCGCTGGTATGGAACAGTCCACCGGCGGAGATCGCGACATGCAATTGCCGCGGATCGCTGGGATGCGGCAGCAGCCCATGCAGGATCAGCCCACCGCCGCCCGGCATCCAATGGGGGCGGGAAGGATGGTCCCGCAGCCCGGCCACATGGCTGAAGCTGGCCCCGCCATCGCCGCTGCGGAACAGCCCCGCCGGTTCCACGCCCACATGCAGCACGCCATGCGCGGCAGCCAGGCTCCAGACGGATTTGATCGGCGTCTCGCCCTCGGCATAGGCGAGGCCGGCGCTCGAATGCGTCCAGCTTTCGCCGAGGTCCCGGGTGGTCCAGACGGCGGGGCCGAACCATTCATTGCCGCCCCCGGCATGGATCGCGCCGGTCGCGGGATCGGCGATGACGTGGTTGATCGGCCAGGCCTCACAGAACGGGCCGCGCAGCGACCAGTCGCGCCGGGTGGCATCGCCTTCGATGATGAAGGCGCCCTTCTTCGTGCCGAGCAGCAGCAGGATGCGCGGTGCCATGGCGGGCCTCTCCCTAAACGCGCCGATAGTCAGCGTGCATCACGGGGTGCCAGGCGCCATCCGCGCCCTGCACGCGGGAGGACAGCGAACGCCCTCCATCGGCCGTGAGCGCGACGATATCCTGGTAGCGGGCGCGACGGGTGCAATCCGTGAAATCGGGGCCTTCCGTATCCAGCGTCAGCACACTCCCCGCCGCATCCAGCGCGCCGTCATAGACCCACATCATCGGCATGGCGGAGCTGATGAAACTGCCGACGAAGCGCCCGCGCGCGACGTCGAAGCCCAGGGTGATGATGTTGGTGGAAATGCCGCCGCCGGGCATCTCGCCCGTGCCCTCCCCCATCACCCACAGCGCCCCGATCCCGCGCACGGTTTCGCTGCCCCGGAACCGGTGCTCGGGCTGGCCGGGGCCCATGATGCAATGGCCTTCCATCGTCCAGTCGCCGATCAGGCGATGCAGCCAGACGTGCGCGGGCGTGGGTTCAGGAATGTTCATGCGGAGCCTCCCGTATTGGCGTCGTGCAGCCGGTCCAGCCGTTCCAGCGATTCCGTCCAGCCGCGCCGATGGCGCGTCGCGGTGCCGGCATCGGCGAAGCGGTCATGCGTCAGTGTCACCTCGGTGCCCTCGGGCACGGGGCGGAAGGCGACGGTCACGCGGGATTCGCGTTCGGGCAGGGACACCCAGGCCCAGGTGAAGACCAGCAGGCGGGCGGGATCGAAGATCGTGTAGGTGCCGGCGACGCCGTGCCGCGCGCCGGTATCCTCCCGCAGATGGATCAGGAACCGTCCGCCCGCGCGCGCATCCACCTCCGCGGTTTCCACCATCGTGTGATGCGGGCCGAACCACTGCGCCAGCATCGCCGGCTGCGTCCAGGCATCGAAGACCCGGGCCGGCGGCGCCTTGATGCGGCGCACCAGCGTCAGGCTGGGCACCACCGCATGCGCGCCGGGGGCGTTCACTCCGGGTGCTCCAGGGCCACGGCCAGCCGATCCAGGCTTTCCATCCAGAAGCGCTGGTAGCGGGCGAGCCATCCCATCGCATCCTCCATCGGCCCGGCCGTCAGCCGGCAATGCACGGTGCGCCCCTGCTTGCGCCGGCTGAGCAACCCCGCCTGCTCCAGCACATCCAGGTGCTTCATCACCGCCGGCAGCGACATGGCCAGCGGTGCCGCCAGCGCGCTGATGGAAAGCCCTTCCTCGGCCTCCAGCCGTTCGATCAGCCGACGGCGGGTGGGGTCCGCAAGGGCGGCGAAGACCCGGTCAAGATCAGGCTGCGCGGCGAGATTTTGGCTAACCATAAGGTTTAGTAAACGCACAGCGACCACCGGTCAAGCATCCTTGTCACGCCGGGATGGTCCAAGCCGCGCGAAAACGCTACAGGAGGGTTGCGCGCCCGGTTTCAGCCGCCGGGAGCGCCAAGCCCCCAGCCAAGCCCATACGGCACAGGACCGCCCGCATGCCCCAGTATCGTAGCCGCACCACCACCCATGGTCGCAACATGGCGGGCGCCCGTGGCCTCTGGCGCGCCACCGGCATGAAGGACGGCGACTTCGGCAAGCCCATCATCGCCGTCGTCAACAGCTTTACGCAATTCGTCCCCGGGCATGTCCATCTGAAGGACCTCGGCCAGATGGTGGCGCGGGAGATCGAGGCGGCGGGTGGCGTCGCCAAGGAATTCAACACCATCGCGGTGGATGACGGCATCGCCATGGGCCATGACGGCATGCTCTACAGCCTGCCGTCGCGGGAGCTGATCGCCGACAGCGTCGAATACATGGTCAACGCGCATTGCGCGGATGCGATGGTCTGCATCTCCAACTGCGACAAGATCACGCCGGGGATGCTGATGGCCGCGATGCGCCTCAACATCCCCGCCATCTTTGTCTCCGGCGGGCCGATGGAAGCGGGCAAGGTCATCCATCGGGGCAAGAAGCGCTCGGTCGATCTGATCGACGCCATGATCGTCGCCGCCGACCCCAGCGTGACCGATGAGGAAGTGGCCGTCATCGAGCGCAGCGCCTGCCCGACCTGCGGCAGCTGTTCCGGCATGTTCACCGCCAATTCGATGAACTGCCTGACCGAAGCCCTCGGCCTCGCGCTGCCCGGCAACGGCACCGTCCTCGCGACCCATGCCGATCGGCAGGGCCTGTTCCTCGAAGCCGGGCGCCGCATCGTCGAGATCACCCGCCGCCACTACGAAACCGACGATATGACCGTGCTCCCCCGCGCCATCGCGACGCGGACAGCCTTCGAGAATGCGATGACGCTCGACATCGCCATGGGCGGTTCGACCAACACCGTGCTGCACCTGCTCGCGGCGGCGCAGGAAGGCCATGTGGATTTCACCATGGCCGATATCGACCGGCTTTCCCGCCGCGTCCCGGTGCTGTGCAAGGTGGCGCCCTCCGTCGCCGATGTGCATGTGGAAGACGTGCACCGCGCCGGCGGCATCATGAGCATCCTCGGTGAGCTCGATCGCGCCGGGCTGCTCGATACCTCCACCAGCCGCGTCGATGCGCCGACCCTGGCCGAGGCGCTGACGCAGTGGGACATCGCCGGTGCGGTCGATGACAGCGTGCTGGAATTCTTCAAGGCCGCGCCGGGTGGCGTGCCGACGCAGGTGGCGTTCAGCCAATCCGAACGCTGGGAAAGCCTGGATACCGACCGCGCCAACGGCGTCATCCGCTCGAAGGAGAATGCCTTCTCCCTCGATGGCGGCCTCGCCGTGCTGTTCGGTAACATCGCGGAGGAAGGCTGCATCGTGAAGACGGCGGGCGTCGATGCCTCCGTCCTGAAGTTCACCGGCCCGGCCCGCGTCTTCGAAAGCCAGGATGCCTCGGTCGAGGCGATCCTCGGCAAGAAGGTGAAGGCCGGCGATGTCGTGCTGGTGCGCTACGAAGGCCCGCGCGGCGGCCCGGGCATGCAGGAAATGCTCTACCCCACGAGCTACCTGAAGTCCGTCGGCCTCGGGAAGGTCTGCGCGCTGGTCACCGATGGCCGCTTCTCCGGCGGGTCCTCCGGCCTGTCCATCGGCCATCTCTCGCCGGAAGCCGCCGAGGGCGGGCTGGTCGGCCTGGTGGAGGAAGGCGACATCATCGAGATCGACATCCCGAACCGCAGCATCCACTTGGCGGTGGCCGATGAGGTGATCGCTGCGCGCCGCGCGGCGATGGAAGCGAAGGGCGAGGCGGCCTGGCAGCCGGCGGAACCCCGCAAGCGCGCCGTCTCCACCGCGCTGAAGGCCTATGCGGCGCTCGCCACCAGCGCATCGCGCGGCGCGGTGCGGGACCTCAACGCGCTGAAGCGGAAGTAGACCCTAACCAAGCCCCCGCCTGGGCAACAGCAACTCGGCGCGGAGGCCCCCCTCCGCGCCGCGCGACAGGCGCAGCGAACCCCCGTGCAGCGCCGCCAGATCGGCGACGATGGACAGGCCGAGCCCGCTGCCGGGCTTGGCCTCGTCCAGCCTTCCCCCACGCACCAGCGCCGCCGCTTCCGCCCCTGCGGGCAGGCCGGGGCCGTCATCCTCCACCGCGATGCGCACGGCATCGCCGCTGCGCGCCACCTCCACGGTGACGCGCCCCCGCGCCCATTGGCCGGCATTCTCCAGCAGGTTGCCGAGCATCTCCGTCAGGTCCTGCGCATCGCAGCGCAGCCGGGCGCCGGCATCGCCCTCCACCGCGATGGCGATGCCGCGCGGCGCGAACAGCCGGCGCAGCGCCCGCGCCACCTCCTCCGCCAAGGCGAGCGGTGCGATTTCCGGCGCTGATGCGGCCAAGGCCGCCCCCCGCGCGCGGGCCAGATGGTGCTGCACCAGCCGCTCCAGCGTCACCGCCTCGGCGCGCGCCGTCTCCAGCGCCGGTGGCGAGGCCTCCAGCGCGTTGCGGAGCACGGCCACCGGGGTCTTCAAGGCATGGGCGAGGTTGCCGACATGGGTGCGGGCCCGCGCCACCGTCTCGCGGTTCTGCGCGATCAGCGCATCCACCTCCGCGACCAGCGGCGCGATCTCCGATGGCGCCGGCATCGCCAGCGAGTCCCGCCGCCCGGCCCGGACTTCCGCCAGGGCACGCCGTGCGCGCCGCAGCGGCGCCAGGCCCAGCACCACCTGCAGCACAACACCGCCGACCAGCCCCAGGCCGAGCAGCACGAAGACCACGGCGAGCCCCTGGCGCAGCCGCGCCAGCTCCGCCAGCGTCCCGGCCCGGGACAGGGCCACGGCGACATGGGCGGGCGCCGCCGCGCCGGGCAGCAGCACGTCCCGCTCCGCCACCAGCAGCGGTTCCCCGCGCGGGCCTGGGGCCTGGCGCAGCAGCACACCCTCATGCCCGCCCTGCGCCGCCGGCAGCACCTGGTCCCACAGGGAGCGTGAGGTCGTGACAGCGCCCCCGCCCGCGGCCCCCGTCACCTGCCAATAGGCGCCGGAGAAGGGCGCATCGAAATCCGCGCCGGCGGGCGCGCGGCCGAGGATCAGGCGCCCCTCGGCATCCAGCGCCACGGCGCCGGCCGCGCCATCCAGCAGGGCTTCCAGCCGGGCCTCGAAGGCCACCTCAATCTGGCGCGCCGCGATGCCGCCGACGAACCAGGCCGCCAGCCCCAGGCCCGCCGCGACCCAGAGCCCGGCCAGCAGCGCCAGCCGCAGCGTGAGAGACCGCATCATGGCGCGGCCAGACGGTAGCCCTGCCCGCGCAGCGTCTCGATCAACCCGTCCCCCAGCTTCTTCCGCAGCCGCCCGACCACGACTTCCAGCGTGTTGCTGTCCCGGTCGAAATCCTGCGCGTAGAGATGTTCCGTGAGTTCGGTCTTCGACACCACCTGCCCCGCGCGATGCGCGAGACAGGCGAGCAGCCGGTATTCAAGCCCGGTCAGCTTCACCGCCGCGCCATCCACCAGCACCCGCCCCGCCGCGGTATCGACCATCAGCCGCCCGATGACGATCTCCGGCCGCGTTTGGCCATGCGCGCGGCGCACCAGCGCCTGCACCCGCGCCACCAGCTCCGCCATCACGAAGGGCTTTGTCAGGTAGTCATCGGCGCCGGCGTTGAGCCCCGCCACCTTCTCCGCCCAGCCATCCCGCGCCGTCAGGATCAGCACCGGCATCGCCCGGCCGGCGGCACGCCAGCGGCGCAGCACGGTCAGCCCATCCATCACCGGCAGGCCGAGGTCCAGCACAGCCGCGTCATAGGGTTCGGTATCGCCGAGGAAATGCCCCTCCTCCCCATCCGCCGCGGCGTCCACGGCGAAATGCGCCCCTTCCAGCGCGGTACGGAGCTGCTGCGACAGCGTCGCGTGATCCTCCACCACCAGCACCCGCATCAGCGGCGTTCCTGCACGGGTCCGCGGGTGCGGAGCAGCGCGCCGGTTCGGGCATCCAGCTTGATCTCGAAGACCCGGCCGGAGGGCGGCAGCAGCTTGAATTCATAGATCCAGGCGCCGTCCACCCGTTCCAGCTCCGTCTCCACCACCCGGCCGATCCAGCGGCGCTCCACCTCCACCATCAGCTCCGCCAGCGGCCGGATCTCCCCGGCCTGCAGGGCGGCGCGCGCGCGTTCATGGCCACGACGGTCATCGGCGAGCGTGGGGCGGGCGAGCAGCAGCATCGGCAGCAGGAACAGCGCGCGGCGCGTGGGCAAACCAAGGGGCTGGGGCATGAGAGGCAGGATGGCGATCCGAAGCTGAATGGCGGCTGAACCACCGGCTCAGGCTCGGTTCAGGCGACGCGGATCAGAGTGCGCCTCGTTGCAGACCCACCGCAACGCCCCCGAGGGGGAGAACCCATGGAGAGACCCGCATGACCCGCCAGCAATTCCTCGCCGCCCCCCTGGCCCTGGCGCTCGCCGCCGGCCTGCCCGTGGCCGCCTTCGCCGCCTCGGAGCGTGATGCCCGCGTGGGCGAAACCCGCACCGGTGAGACCCGGACCGGTGAGACCCGCATCGGCGAAACCCGGCGCGGCGCGGAACAGGCCGGCCCGGCGGGCGCCACCATCGACGCTGCCGCCGCCATCACCGCCGCCCGCAGCGCCGGCTACGCGACGATCCGTGGCGTCGAATGGGAACGCGGCGGCTGGGAGGTGAAGGCGGTCGACAGCGTCGGCCAGCGCGCCTCGCTGCATGTCGATGCGGCGACCGGCGTCGTGACGCCCCGCCGCCGCTGACCCCTGCCCCGCGAAGCGCCCGGCCAGCCGGCCGGGCGCCCTTCCCTGACCAGACCGGATACCCGCCATGACCGCCACCATCACCGACCACCTGCCCCTGCCGGACCGCATGGCGCCACCGCCCGTGACGCGCCGCAGCCCCACCACCATGGCGCTGCATTGGGGCGCCGCCGCGGCGCTGGTCGCCGCCTTCGGCCTCGGCCTGCTGATGGAGGACATGCCGCGCGGCGCGGCGCGCGATACCACCATGATGGTGCATTACAGCCTCGGCACGCTGGTGCTGGCCGCGGCCACGCTGCGCCTGCTTCGCCGCCTGCTGCTGCCCCAGCCCGCCAGCACCGGGCGCGGCCTGACGGCGATGGCGGCCTCCGCCATGCATGGCGCGCTGTATCTCATCATGATCGCCCTGCCGATGAGCGGCGCGATGGATCGCTGGGCGCGGGGCCGCCCGCTGCGCCTGTTCGGCGACAACCTGATCGCCCCGCCCTTCCCGATCGGCGGCGGCAAGCTTTGGATCGAGGCGCATGAGGTCATGGCCTGGACCCTGGTCGGCCTGGTCGCCGCCCATGCCGGTGCCGCGCTCTGGCACCACCTGGTGCTGAAGGACGGCGTGCTGCGCCGGATGCTGCCGGTGAAGTGAGGCGCTACGGCGCCTTCACGCTGGGATAGACCGGCCCGTAGTAGCGGCGCAGTTCCTCGATCTGCGCCGCTGGCGGCATGGCATAGGCGCCGCGCCGGCTGGCGTAGCGCCCGCCCATGGCGCGGGCCAGCTTCACCGCCGCCTGCCCCGCCTGCACCAGCGCCATCGGCCCGCAGAGCACGGGGGTTTCCTTCACCGTCTCATGCACCCCGGCTTCCGCCAGCAGCACCATGGCGACACCGACGGCCGGCACCACCACCTCCGCTCCCTTCGCCACGCAGGCTTCGGCCGCGGCGTGGAACTGGCCGAGGATGCGGTCCCGCGTCGGGCCTTCGCCGAACGCCGCGTCCAGATCGACGAGGCGATCCACCGCCATGCGTTCCACCGCGACGACGCGCGTGTTGAGCCCGTACATCGCCACGTTTTCCAGCACGCGGGAGTAGTGCTTGTCATTCGAGACGACGAGCCCGACCGCCACGCCCATCTGGCAGGCCGTGAACAGCGAGGCCTCGCACAGCCCCAGCACGGGCATCCGCACCATCTCCCGCGCCGTGCGCAGGCCCGGATCGGCGATGTTGCCGAGCAGGACGGCGTCGAAGCCCTCCGCCTCCGCCCGCGCCACATTGTCCAGCACTTCCATCGTCTCGATGAATTCCAGCCGCCGGTACTGGTCGCCAACGCCGCCGCGCTGTTCGATCCCATGCACCTCGATCGTCGTGCCGGGATCCGTCGCGCGGGCCAGCACGCGCTTCAGCGCGGCCTGATAGGCGGGCCAGGCATCGGGCCGGGTCAGCGACTGGTACCAGAGTTTCATCGGCCTATTCCGCCCGGATACTGGCGCCGCGGATCACCACGCCCCAGGCGCGGCCTTCCGTGACGAGACGCTGCGAGAAGCCTTCGAGGGTGCCGCCGATCGGCGTCGCGCTGAGCCGATCGAGCGAAGCGCGCATGGAGGCGGAGCCGATGCTGTCATTCAGCACCGCGTGCAGCCGCTGCGTCGTCTCCGCCGGCATGCCGGCAGGCCCCATGATGCCCCACCAGACCGTGACGTTGAAATCGGCGATGCCCTGTTCGGCGAAGGTGGCCACATCCGGCAAGGCCGCGTTGCGCTGCCGGTCGGCGACGCCGAGGCACTTCAGCTGGCCGCCGCGGATCAGCGGCAGCGCCTGCGCCATGTTGGTGAACATCATGGAAAGCCGGCCGGCCTGCAGGTCCGTCATCGCCGGCGCGCCACCGCGATAGGGCACATGCACGAGGTCGAGCCCCGCGCGCACCTTCAGCATCTCGCTCGCCAGGTGCTCCGTGGTGCCGGACCCGCCGGAGCCGAAGGTGTAGAAGCCCGGCCGCGCCTTGGCCATGGCGACGAAGCTGCGGCCGTCATTCGCCTCGAAGCCCGGTGCGGCGATCATCACGGAGGGCACCTCGGCGATCAGGCCGAGCGGGGCCAGCTGCGTCGCCTGGTCGTAGGTGAGGCTCGCATAGAGATGCGGGTTGATGATGACGGAGGGGGACGCCATCAGCAGCGTCGTCCCATCCGGCACGGACCGCGCGACATGGTCCATCGCGATGTTGCCGCCGCCGCCCGTGCGGTTTTCCACCACCACGGTCTGGCCGAGCCGGGGCGCGATCTCCTGCGCCACCAGTCGCGCCACGATATCGACCGCGCCGCCAGCACCGAAGGGAACGACGATGCGGATAGTGCGCCCGCCCGCCACATTCTGCGCGAGGGCCGGCTGCGCGAGGGCCGGCTGCGCGAGGGCCGGCAGCGGCAGCATCGCGGCCGCGCCCAGCAGCGCGCGGCGGCCCGTGGTGATCCTCATCGTCGTTCTCTCCCTTGCTGTGGTGGCCGCCCGGTTCGCCCGGGCTT
>CANJXD010000110.1 GCA_947478535.1 Acetobacteraceae bacterium | reverse complement strand
TCCGGGTGCATCTGCATGAAGCGGCGCAGCCGCGGCGCCAGCCAAAGGCTGCCGAAGCCGGTGGTGGTGGTGACCTTGAGCCGGCCGGTTGGCCGTTCCCGGCTTTCCGTCAGCAGGGCTTCCGTCATCGCCAGTTTGGCGAACACCTCCCGCACCGCGCGGTTCAGCGTCTCCCCTTGTTCCGTCAGGATCAGTCCGCGCGCGTGGCGGTGGAACAGCGGCACCTGGAGGGCTTCCTCCAGCGCCTGGATCTGCCGGGAGACCGCGGATTGGGAAAGGTTCAGCGTCTCACCCGCATGGGTGAAGGACCCGGCCTCCGCGACGGCGTGGAAAACCCGGAGCTTGTCCCAGTCCAGCGGCATACCCGCGACGTCTCCCTGACGCGATTCGGACGGCAGGCTGACACGTCTTTCATCGGTTTGAGTAGGGCAAGCCTGTCATTTGGAGCATGTTTTTTCCTGGGACGGTTGGAAGCCCCTGTCCCGGCCCGCCGGCAGGCCTTGCGGTCAGGCTCCGGCGGGTGCGGTTTCCGCTGGGTGGACATTGGCGTGGGCCAGGAACTTCTCCGCCTCCAGCGCCGCCATGCAGCCGGTGCCAGCCGCCGTCACCGCCTGGCGATAGACGCGGTCCTGCACATCGCCAGCGGCGAAGACGCCGGGGATGCTGGTCTGCGTCGTGCCGGGCTTCGTCGCGATATAGCCATCGGCGTCCATGCCGAGCTGGCCCTTGAACAGCGCCGTCGCCGGATCATGCCCGATGGCCACGAACACGCCATGCACCGCCAGGTCGGAGGCCTCGCCGGTCTTGAGGTTCCGCAGCGCCAGCCCGCGCGCCACCGGCACCCGGCCGCTGGCATCCGCCAACACGGATTCCACGGCGGTGTCCCACATCACGCTGACATTGGGGTGGGCGAACAGGCGCTGCTGCAGGATTTTCTCCGACCGCAGCGTGTCCCTCCGGTGGATCAGCGTGACGTGGCTGGCGAGGTTCGCCAGGTACAGCGCCTCCTCCGTCGCGGAATTGCCACCGCCGACCACGGCGACATCCTTGCCGCGATAAAAGAAGCCGTCGCAGGTCGCGCAGGCGGAAACACCGAAGCCGGACAGCTCCTTCTCCCCAGGGATGCCGAGCCAGCGGGCCTGGGCGCCTGTCGCGATGACCAGCGCATCGGCGAGGTAGGTCTTGCCGCTGTCGCCCAGGCAGGCGAAGGGCCGGGCGGAGAAATCGACCTTCACGATCAGGTCGTATTCGATCGTCGCCCCCACATGCTCCGCCTGGGCCTGCATCTGTTCCATCAGCCAGGGGCCCTGGATGGGCTGGGCGAAGCCCGGGTAGTTCTCGACATCGGTGGTGATGGTGAGCTGCCCGCCGGGTTGCAGCCCGGCCACGACCAGCGGTTCCAGCCCGGCGCGGGCGGCGTAGATGGCGGCGGTATAGCCGGCGGGGCCGGCGCCGAGGATCAGCAGGCGGGTGCGGACTGTGTCGGACACGGTGGGGGGATTCCGGAGCAGGGTGGTATGCGTTGCCCCGCATATCGGCCGTTGACGCGAAATGCTCAACCTTCCAGGGCGAGGGCATCTTGCGGAGGGCCGATCCTGTAAGGATATTGCGTCATGACTTCCATCGGGGACATTCCCTCCCACCATGCCTGACAGTGACGCCACGGATATCGACTCGGTTGACCGCCACATCCTGGCGGAGCTGCAAGCCGACGGCCGCATGACCAATGTGGAGCTCGCCCGCCGGGTCGGGCTTTCCGCACCCCCCTGCCTTCGCCGGGTCCGCCGGTTGGAGGAACAGGGGGTGATCCGCGGCTACCATGCGGACCTCGACCCGCATGTGCTGGGGTGGGAGATCACCTTCTTCGCCATCGTCGGGCTCGAAAGCCAGAAGCACGCCGTGCTCCAGGCCTTCGAGGAGGAGGTCTGCGATTGGCCGGAAGTGCGGGAATGCCACATGATCCGCGGGGGCGGGGACTTCATGCTGCGCCTGGTCGCCCGCGACACGGCGCATGAGAATGCGCTGACCTCCCGCCTGACGGGCGCGGCCAGTGTGCTGCGGGTGCAGACCTTGCAGACCATCCGCACCGCCAAGGACATCACCGGCGTGCCGGTGGAGCGGGAGGGGGAGGCCCCGTGAAGGGCCGCTGGCGCTACCTCTCGGCGGCGCTGCTGATCCTCCTGCCCGGCCTGGCACTCGCCCAGCCGGTGCAGCCCGCCATCGCGGAGTGTCCCGCTGGCCTGCCCTCGGGCACCGAATGCCGGCGGGGGCGGGATGCCAACGGCGCGTTCCTGCTTCTGGCGCGGCCGGCGAACTGGCATGGCGGGCTGGTCACGCATGTCTTCGGCGGACCCCGGATGGCGCCGCCGGCCGCTGAGACGACGGATGAGGACCTGATCCGCTACGGCGAATTCATCTCCGAGGGCTGGGCCTGGGCCTCCAGCAGCCGCCGGCGCGAAGGCTTCGCCATCCGCCGGGCCGGCGAGGACACCCTTGCCGCGACCCGTGCCGCCGAAGCCGCCTTCGGCCGCCCCCGGCTTTCCATCCTGCATGGCCAGTCCTGGGGCGGGGCGGTCGCCGCCCGGGCGATCGAGACGCTGAACGAGCCGGATGCCGAAGGGCGCCGCCCGTGGAACGCCGCCCTGATCACCTCCGCCGTGCTGGCCGGGCCGACGCGGGCCTATGACATGCGGGTCGATCTCCGCGTCGCCTTCCAGGCCGTCTGCGGCAGCCATCCCCGGCCGGAGGAGACGCAATACCCCGTGACGCTCGGCCTACCCCAGGGCGTGCGGATGACGCGGGAGGCGCTGATGGAGCGCTACCTCCCCTGCACCGGGGCGGAACTGGCGCCGGAGGCCCGCACCCCGGCGCAGCGCCAGGCGCTGGCCGACCTGGCGGCGGCCAGCCGGATCACGGAATGGGCGATCCCCGGCCATCTGTTCTGGGCCACCCAGGTCTTCGCCGATATCGCCTGGAACCTGACCGGCGGGCGCAGCGCCTTCGGCAATGCCGGGGTCCGCTATACCGGCACCGGGGATGATGCTGCCTTCAACGCCCGCGTGCCGCGGATCACGCCGGACCCGGCCGCGGTGGCGATCCTGGCGGCGGATGGGGACCCGACAGGGGCGATCGGGGTGCCGGTGCTGACGCTGCACGGCATCGCCGACAGCACCGCCGTCGTCGAGCACCAGGCCGCCTATCGCGCCACGCTGGAAGCGGCGGGGACGGCACATCTGCTGGCGCAGGTCTTCGTCGATGACGGCGAACACAACAAGCTGTCCGCCGCGCTGTATCCGGCGGCGCTGGCGGCGCTGGCGGATTGGGCGGAAACCCGCCGCCGCCCCACGCCCGGGGAGGTGCGCGGCCGCTGCGAGGCGCTGCGCGGGCGCTTCGCCGGCGAATGCCGGGTGCTGTCCGGCTACACGCCGTCGAACTGGGGGTCCCGCGTCAACCCGCGCTGAGCGCCCGCATCCGGTTGTTGCGGGGCAGATGCTCCACCTCCACGAGGCCCAAGGCTTCCAGCACCGGCGGGACATAGTGGCCGAAGCGGCCGCGCAGTCCCTTCTTCAGCCCGTACCAGCCCCCCACGGGGTTGTCCGCCGCCCGTCCCCAGGCCTCCACCGTGCCGGGGGTGGCGGGCTGCTGCTCATCGGCCCCGCCCAACGGCATCCAATCCCCATGGCCGCGCAGCATCGCGTGCAGATCCTCGAGGCAGCGGAGCGCGTAGCGCAATTCAGTCTTGCCGACCTGCACGACCAGGGCCGGTGGGGAGGCGGCGGGGTCCCGCCAGGCGAGGAATCCGGACCCGCCGCTCGGCGTCGTCAGGGCCCAGGGGTCATCGCGCGTGCCTTGGCCGCTCATAGCATCCTCCCAGTTCAGTCCCGGCAGCATTCTGTCCGCGGGCGGGCGAGGCGGGCAACCGGCAATCGCGCGTCAGTCCAGCACGGCTTGGCGCCGCGCCAGGCTTTCGGTGGGCCAGAACTGTTCCCGGTCATAGTATTCGGGCATGGCCGGCACGCCTTGGGGCAGCAACACCCAGGGCTGGCGGGAACTGACGAAGATGTGGATGTCTGGCGGCAGCAGCGCCGGTTCCTCCAGCGTGCCGACGCGGAGGAAGGCGAAGCGCGGGCCGGCGCCGGCATAGTGGCTCCAGACCGCGACGCGGCAGGTCGGGCAGCGCATCACCGTCTGGCCGCGGCCGCTATTCGACGGTGTGACGACGCTCTCCGGCGCATCAGCGATCAGGCGGAGGCGGTCCGTCTCGATCATCGCATTGATGGCGAAGGCCGAGCCAGTCTCTCGCTGGCACCAGCGGCAATGGCAGCAATGCACGAAAAGTGGCTTCGACGTGACCTCGTAGCGGATGCGCCGGCAGGTGCAATGCCCGCGCATCGATCAGCCGCGGCGCACGACGTAATCGGCCGCCTGCATCGCAGCGATGATGGCGTTGCCCTGCTGGGCGTCCCGCACCTCGACCATCAGATACAACTCCGTGCTCTGCACCGTTGGCGCGCCGAACAACTGCTGGTGGTTCACCTCGATCACATTGCCGCCGAGGGCGGAAATGCGGGTCGCGATATCGGCCAGCATGCCGGGACGATCCGGGATATCGAAATGCAGGCGCAGGATGCGGCCATCCCGCAGCAATTGCCGTAGCAGCACATTGGACAGAGCGCGGGCATCGATGTTGCCGCCGCAGATGGGGATGCCGACGACCTTGCCGGCAAAGCGCGCGGGGTGCGCGAGCACGGCTGCGAGCCCGGCCGCGCCAGCGCCCTCCGCCACCAGCTTGGCGCCTTCGGCAAGCATCGAGATCGCCTGCTCCACGGCGCGTTCGGGCACCACCAGGATCTCGGTGCCCATCCGGCGGAGCAGGGCGAAGGGAAGTTCGCCCACATCGCGCACGGCGATGCCTTCCGCGACCGTCGGGCCACCCACGGCCACGGGGCGCCCGGACAGGCGCTGCGCCATGGCGGGATATCCCTCGACCTCCACGCCGAAGACCTGGATGCCGGGCTTCATTTCCAGCGCCGCGGCGGCGCAGCCGGTGACGAGGCCACCACCGCCGACCGGAATCGCCAGCACTTCAAGGCCGGGGACGTCTTCCAGCATCTCGAGCGCCGTGGTGCCCTGGCCGGCGATCACGGCGGCGTCGTCATAGGGGTGGACGAAGGTCATGCCTTCCCGCAGCGCCAGGTCATGCGCATGCGCCGCCGCTTCCGCCAACGTATCGCCATGGAGCACAACGCGCGCGCCCCAGCCTTCGGTGCGCGTCACCTTCGTGGCGGGCGTGAAGCGCGGCATCACGATGGTGGCCCTGATGCCGGCGAGCGAGGCGTGGCGCGCCACGGCCTGGGCATGATTGCCGGCGGACATGGCGATGACGCCGGCTTCGCGTTCGCGCGGCGTCAGCAGCGCGATGCGATTGGCGGCACCCCGTTCCTTGAAGGCACCCGTCGCCTGGAGATTGTCCAGCTTCAGGTGGATCGTCGCCCCGGTGGCGCGCGACAGAGCGTCGGACCGGATGATCGGCGTGCGAATGACCGCGCCTGCGATACGGGCGGCGGCCGCCCGCACATCGGCCAGTGTCACGGAAGGAGCCGCCGGCGGGTCGATGACCGCGCCGGACGCACGCATGGGCGACATGGAAAAGCCCTCAGGAAGAATGGCCGTCAGACGAAGCGGACGGCGGCGATCTCATAGACGCGGGCGCCACCGGGTGCCGGCACTTCGACGCTGGTGCCGACCTTCTTGCCGATCAGCGCCTTGGCGAGCGGGGAGGAGATGGAGATCGAGCCCTTCTTCATGTCGGCCTCATAGGCACCGACGATGCGATAGGTCTTCTCGCTGTCCGTTTCCTCATCCACCACGGTGACATAGGCGCCGAAGCGCACCTGGTCACCGCTCAGCTTCGAGGTGTCGATCACCTCGACGGAGGGGATGATGGATTCCAGCTCGGCGATGCGGCCCTCGATGAAGGACTGCTTTTCGCGGGCCGCGTGATACTCCGCATTCTCGGAAAGGTCGCCATGGGCGCGTGCCTCCGCGATCGCGCGGATCACGGCGGGACGTTCCTCGGCCCTGAGCTGACGGAGTTCCTCCTCCAGCCGGGTCAGTCCTTCGGCGGTCATGGGGAACTTCTGCACGTCGCGTCCTTCCTCCAGATGACCCGGATGGGCCGAGCCAACCCTGCAACAAACCACGGGGCCACAAACCCCGGGCCGACCGATTGAGGCGCAAAAGCGAGAAAAGGCGGCGCATGGGGTGTGCCCATCGCCGCCGCCCGATCAGAGCGCCTGATCAGGATGCCCGATCAGAACGTGCGCGCAAAATAGGCCTGCAGAGGCGCAACATCAAGGGTTCCGCCCTTCAGCGCCGCAATCGCATGCACCGCGGCCCGCGCCCCGGCCAGTGTCGTGTAGTGCGGGATGCCATGCGTCAGCGCGGAACGGCGAATATCGAAGCTGTCCGAGACCGATTGCCCACCGCTGGCGGTGTTGATCACCAGCTGAATGGCATTCGACTTCATCGCATCCACGCAATGTGGCCGCCCCTCGGCCACCTTGTTCACCACGCCGCATTCGATGCCGACCTCGCGCAGCCGCGCCGCCGTGCCGCGCGTGGCGAGCACCCGAAAGCCCATCTCGACCAGGCGCCGCGCCAGTGTCACGGCGCCGGCCTTGTCGCTGTCCTTCACGGACAGGAAAGCGGTGCCGGCTTCCGGCAGCTTCACGCCGGCACCGAGCTGGGACTTCAGGAAGGCACGCTCGAATGACAGGTCGAGGCCCATCACCTCGCCGGTCGATTTCATCTCCGGCCCAAGGATCACATCGACATTCGGGAAGCGGTTGAAGGGGAAGACCGCTTCCTTCACCGCGACGTGGCGGGAGATCGCGGTATCGTCGAGCCCGAAGCTGCGCAGATGGGCGCCCGCCATCACCAGCGCGCCGATCTTGGCCACCGCGATGCCCGTCGCCTTCGCCACGAAGGGCACGGTGCGGGAGGCGCGCGGATTCACTTCGAGGACGAAGATCTCGCCGTTCTTGACGGCGTATTGGACATTCATCAGGCCCCGGACCTTCAGCGCCTTGGCCATCGCCTCCGTCTCCGCCTTCAGCTCCGTCACGATGGCGGGCGGCAGGGAATAGGGGGGGAGCGAGCAGGCGCTGTCACCGGAATGGATGCCGGCTTCCTCGATATGCTCCATCACGCCGGCGACATAGACATCGCCGGTCTCGTCGCAGATGCAGTCCACATCGACCTCGATCGCATCGGCCAAATACTGATCGATCAGGATCGGGTTCTCGCCGGAAACCTTCACGGCTTCGGCGCCGAACCGGCGCAGCTGTTCCTTGTTGTAGGCGATCTCCATCGCCCGGCCGCCGAGCACGTAGCTGGGGCGGACGACCACGGGGTAGCCGATGCGCTCGGCCTGCACCAAGGCTTCCTCGATGTCCCGCGCGATGCCGTTCTGCGGCTGCTTCAGCCCAAGCTGCTTCAGCAACAGTTGAAAGCGTTCGCGGTCCTCGGCGATGTCGATCGCCTCGGCGCTGGTGCCGAGGATGGGGATGCCGGCCTTGTGCAGGGCCTGGGAGAGTTTCAGCGGTGTCTGGCCACCGTACTGCACGATGCAGCCCAGCAATTCGCCGGATTCCTGTTCCTTGCGGATGATGGCGACGACGTCCTCGCCCGTCAGCGGCTCGAAATACAGGCGGTCGGAGGTGTCGTAGTCCGTCGAGACCGTCTCCGGGTTGCAGTTGACCATGATGGTCTCGTAGCCGGCATCGCGCAGCGCATAGGCGGCATGGACGCAGCAATAGTCGAACTCGATTCCCTGGCCGATGCGGTTCGGGCCGCCACCGAGGATGATGATCTTCTTGCGGTCGGTCGGCCGGCTTTCGCAGACCGGCGTGCCGAAGCCACCCTCATAGGTCGAGTACATGTAGGGTGTGTCGGACGCGAATTCGGCGGCGCAGGTATCGATGCGCTTGAACACCGCATGCACGCCGAGCGCATCGCGCGCCGCGAAGACGGAGGGTTCCGTCACGCCGGCAAGCTTCGCCAGCCGCTTGTCACTGAAGCCGAGCGCCTTCAGCGCGCGGAATTCATGCGCTGTCTTCGGCAGGCCCTCGGCCTTCACGACGTTCTCGGCGTCGACAATCCGGGCAATCTCGCGGATGAACCAGGGGTCGAAGCGGCAGGCGTCGTGGATATCCTCCACGCTCATCCCCGCGCGCAGCGCCTGGGCGACGACAAGCGCGCGGTCCGGCTTCGGTGTGGCGAGCGAGGTGCGGATGGCGGCCAGCGACCCATCGCCCGGCACCTCGATCTCATCGAGACCGGAAAGGCCCGTCTCCAGCCCGCGCAGGCCCTTCTGCAGCGCCTCCGCGAAGGAACGGCCGATGGCCATGGTCTCACCGACCGATTTCATGGAGGTGGTGAGCGTGGCCGGCGTGCCGGGGAATTTTTCGAAGGTGAAGCGGGGGATCTTCACCACGACATAGTCGATGGTTGGCTCGAAGGCGGCGGGCGTCACCTTCGTGATGTCGTTGGCGAGTTCATCCAGCGTGTAGCCGACGGCGAGCTTGGCCGCGATCTTCGCGATCGGGAAACCCGTGGCCTTCGAGGCCAGCGCGGAGGAACGCGAGACGCGCGGATTCATCTCGATGATGACGATGCGGCCATCGACGGGGTTGATGCCGAACTGCACGTTGGACCCGCCGGTATCGACGCCGATTTCCCGCAGGCAGGCGATGGAGGCATCGCGCAGCCGCTGGTATTCCTTGTCCGTCAGCGTCAGCGCCGGGGCGATGGTCACGCTGTCGCCGGTATGCACGCCCATCGGGTCCAAATTCTCGATGGAGCAGATGATGATGCAGTTATCCGCGCTGTCGCGGACCACCTCCATCTCATACTCCTTCCAGCCCAGCACGCTTTCCTCGACCAGCACCTCATTGGTCATGGAGGCATCGAGGCCGGCGGCGATGATCTGCTCGAATTCCTCGCGGTTATAGGCGATGCCGCCGCCGGTGCCGCCAAGGGTGAAGGAGGGGCGGATGACGCAGGGCAGGCCCACTTCCTCCAACGCCGCATGGGCTTCGGCCATGGTATGGGCGATGGCGGATTTCGGGCTCTCGATGCCGATCTTGCTCATCGCATCGCGGAACTTCAGGCGGTCCTCCGCCTTGTCGATCACCTCGGCCTTGGCGCCGATCAGCTCACAGCCGTACTTCTTCAGCACGCCCGCGGCATCGAGCTTCAGCGCCGTGTTCAGCGCGGTCTGCCCGCCCATGGTCGGCAGCAGCGCGTCCGGCCGTTCCTTGGCGATGATCTTCTCCACCATCTCGACCGTGATCGGCTCGATGTAGGTGGCATCCGCCAGGCCGGGATCGGTCATGATGGTCGCGGGATTGCTGTTCACCAGAATCACGCGATAGCCCTCGGCGCGCAGGGCCTTGCAGGCCTGGGCGCCGGAATAGTCGAACTCGCAGGCCTGGCCGATGACGATCGGGCCGGCGCCGATGATGAGGATGGACTTGATATCGGTGCGCTTCGGCATGGTCCCGGCTTTCAGCGTGAAACGGTGGAGGGGAAGCGGATGACGAAGCTCATGCGCGGCTTTCCGCGGCGAGCTTCACGGCCAGCAGGGCGAGGGCGAAGCCCAGCACCCAGCGCTGCACCGCCATCCAGAAAGGCTTGGTCGAGAGGAAGCGCGCGGTGCCCGCAGCCCCCCAGACAAGAACAGCATCCCAGGCCGTGCAGACCGCGATCTGCACGAAGCCGAGGATGGCCGCCTGCACGAAAAGGCTGCCCCGATCGGGATCGAGGAAGGGCGGCAGCACCGCCATGTAGAACAGTGCCACCTTCGGGTTCAGCGCCGCCGTGGCGAAGCCGACGATGAACAGGCGCGAGGCGGGCTCCCGCGGCAGCGCCCGCGGGCTGAACAGCGGCTGCCCGCCCGGACGCACGCATTGCCAGGCGAGAAACAGCAGATAGGCCGCACCGCCGAGCCGCAGCACGCCCCAGGCATAGGGCACGGCCAGCAGCGCCGCGGTGATGCCGGCGGCGGCGCAGAGCATGATGGTCAGCGAGCCGAACTGGCACCCCGCGAGGGAGATCATCCCCGCCCCCGTCCCCTGCGCGAGCGAGCGCGAGACGAGATAGAGCATGTTCGGCCCCGGCGTGACCGCGAGGCCGAGCGAGAGCAGCGCGAAGACGAGGAAGGTTTCTGAGGAGGGCATCGCCCTCAGCCCGCCTTCCGCGTCTCGATCAGCTCGACGAACCGTCGAAACAGGTAGTGGCTGTCCGTCGGGCCGGGGCTCGCTTCCGGGTGGTACTGCACGGAGAACGCAGGGAACTTCGTGGTGGCGATACCCTCATTCGTGCCGTCGAACAGGCTGCGATGCGTCACCGACACGCCCTCGGGCAGGGACTTTTCGTCCACGGCAAAACCGTGGTTCTGGCTGGTGATTTCCACCTTGCCCGTGATCAGGTCCTGCACCGGCTGGTTGGCGCCGCGATGGCCACGGTCCAGCTTGTAGGTCTTGGCCCCGAGCGACAGCGCCAGAAGCTGGTGGCCGAGGCAGATGCCGAAGACCGGGACGCCGGAGGCCAGCACGCCCTGGATGGCCGGCACGGCGTATTCGCCGGTCGCGGCCGGGTCGCCCGGGCCATTGGACAGGAACACACCGTCCGGGGCGTGGGACAGGATATCTTCCGCTGTCGCGGTCGCGGGCACCACCGTCACGGCGCAGCCGGCGGCGGCGAGGCAACGCAGGATGTTGCGCTTGGCGCCGTAATCGACGGCGACG
Source organism: Acetobacteraceae bacterium (assembly GCA_947478535.1). The sequence goes on along the minus strand of CANJXD010000110.1, from coordinate 2,630 downwards.
ACCTTGAACTTCGGCGCGGTCTGGGTGGCGTAGCCCTTGCCCCAGGCCCATTCGGCCTCGTCCCAGGTGTAGGTCTGGCGGGTGGAGACCTGCTTCGCGAGGTCCATCCCCTCCAGCCCCGGCCAGGACTTCGCCTGGGCGATCAGGGCAGGGATATCGAAGCGGCCATCGGCGGGGAAGGCCAGCACTCCATTCGGCGCGCCGCCATCGCGGATGCGGGCGGTCAGGGCGCGGGTGTCGATGCCGGCGATGCCGGGCATGCCGTGGGATTGCAGCCAATCATGCAGGTGGCGGGTGGCGCGGTAGTTCGACGGCTCCGTCACATCCTGCTTGACGATCAGGCCGCGCGCGGCGGGGGTGATCGCCTCGATATCCTCGGGGTTGGTGCCGACATTGCCGATATGGGGGAAGGTGAAGCAGATGGTCTGCCCGGCATAGGACGGGTCCGTCAGCACTTCCTGGTAGCCAGTCATGGAGGTGTTGAAGCAGATCTCCGCCACCGTCGTCGCATGGGCGCCGAAGCCGCGGCCCCAGAAGACGGACCCGTCGGCCAGCACCAGGGCGGCGGTTGCCCCAGCCGGCGCGCCGGACGGGGACTCGCCATGGGGTGGGGCGTGCGGGGTCTCAGTCACCGGGGCGGTCTCCGTGCGGGTCTTGCGGGTGGCGGTGTCGCTGCCTTGCGGCAACTCAGCGAGGGAAAGGCCGGTAGCGGCCAGGATGGCGGGCCAGTGCTTGGGCGGGATGGTGCGGGCTTGGCGCCATTTGCGGACGGCCTCCGTCCCGATGCCGAGACGCTGCGCCGCCGCATCGGGGCCGCCCAGCAGGGTGATGATATCCTCGACGGTGCGCATGCCGGAGATATGTGGGAAAAAAATTCCGGCTGCAAGGCGAGTCTTCGTGGGGGAAGATTTTTCCCATCCGCGAGCCTGTGCTAGGGGAGCCGGATACAGGAGGACCCCATGGCCGACGATCTCCGCAGCCGTTTCACCGATGCCCTGAAGACCGCGATGCTGGCCAAGGATGCGCCGAAGGTCTCGGCCATCCGCATGATCACCGCCAAGCTGAAGGATGCGGACATCGCCGCGCGTCCCTCCGGCGTCGAGAAGGTGCCGGAAGACCAGATCGTCTCCATGCTACGCGGCATGGTGAAGAGCCGGGCGGAAAGCGCCGTCATGTATCGCCAGGGCGGCCGGCCGGAACTGGCGGAGAAGGAGGATTTCGAGATCGCGACGATCGAGAGCTTTCTTCCGAAGCAGATGGATGAAGCCGCGATGGTCGAGGCCGTCGCCGAGGCGGTCGCGGAAGCCGGGGCAAGCTCCATCAAGGAGATGGGCAAGGTGATGGCCGTGCTGCGGGCGAAGCACGGCGCGGTGATGGACATGGCCAAGGCCGGGCCATTGGTGAAGGCGAAGCTCGGCGGCTGAGGCAGCGGGGGGGGGGCAACGCCCCCCACTGAGGCTAGATCTTCAACCGATCCGGGATCGGCAGGCCCAGCCGCAACGGCACCGGCCAGACTTCCCGGACCGTCCGCAACACCCGAAATCCGGCGGCGGTGTAGTTCGGCAGGGCGCGGGGGTGGTCCGCGGTGCAGGTGTTCACCGTCAGCGCCCGGATCGGTTCGGCCCAGGCCGCATCCACCGCGTGGCGCAGCAAGGCGCGGCCGACGCCGTGGCCGATCGCATGCGGCATCAGGCCGAAATAGGCGAGGTTCGTGCCGAAATCGCCGCGCCGTTCCAGTTCATAGAACCCCGCGGGCTCACCGCCTTGGTACAGGACATGGATGGTGATGTCCGGCCGCACGAGCAGAGAGGCGAGTTCCGCATCCGGCAGGGTGCGCCGCAGCCACCACACATAGTCATGCCCGACGGTGTGGTAGAGGTAGCGGTAGAAGGCGACGGAGCAGCGTTCCACCTGCTGCACCACCGCACCCTTCGGCAGGGCGTAGCGCTCATCCCACGGTGGCGCGTCCATCCGCAGGAAGGTCACATCCACCGCGATGCGGCAGGCGGGTTCGCGCAGCGCGGCCATCGCGCCCTCAGTTATCCAGGAAGCTGCGGAGTTTGCGCGACCGGCTGGGGTGCTTCAGCTTGCGCAGCGCCTTCGCCTCGATCTGGCGGATGCGCTCCCGCGTCACGTTGAACTGCTGGCCGACTTCTTCCAACGTGTGGTCGGTGTTCATGCCGATGCCGAAGCGCATCCGCAGCACCCGTTCCTCGCGTGGCGTCAGGGAAGACAGGACGCGGGTGGTGGCTTCGCGCAGGTTGGACTGGATGGCGGCATCGAGCGGGATGATCGCGGCCTTGTCCTCGATGAAGTCGCCGAGATGGCTGTCTTCCTCATCGCCGATCGGCGTTTCGAGGGAGATCGGCTCCTTCGCGATCTTCAGGACCTTCCGGACCTTTTCCAGCGGCATGCCGAGCTTTTCCGCCAGCTCCTCCGGCGTCGGCTCGCGGCCGATCTCGTGCAGCATCTGGCGGGAGGTGCGGACAAGCTTGTTGATCGTCTCGATCATGTGGACCGGGATGCGGATGGTCCGCGCCTGGTCGGCGATGGAGCGGGTGATCGCTTGGCGGATCCACCAGGTGGCATAGGTCGAGAACTTGTAGCCGCGGCGGTATTCGAACTTATCG
>CANJXD010000109.1 GCA_947478535.1 Acetobacteraceae bacterium | reverse complement strand
GGAGAAGGACCCATCGCCCAGCCACGCCCCGGCGCCACTGCGGAAAGCCTCCGAGAGCAGGCGCGGTGCGCCGGGGTGGCGCATCGTCACCGTTATCGCCGCCTTGCGCTGCGGCAGGTCCAGCGTCCCCGCGCCATCCAGGCGGAGTTCGCCGATCTCCGCTCCGCCGCGCAACACCATCGCATCCAGCGGCCCATTGCCGTTGAGGCGCAAGGCGAGGGGCATGCCCGCCAACAGGGTGCGATCCGGCCAGCTTCCCGGCAGCAGGGCCACCAGGCTGCGTGCCGAGGTGCCACTGGCTTCGATCGCCACATCCTGGAAGCGCAATTGCGGGGCCAGGGCCAGCACGCCGGAGGCGGCGATATCGGTGTCCGCCAGCCGGCCCGACAGGCGCCGCAACGTCAACCGCCCGCCTTCGACCGCCGCATCCAGCGCCGCACGCTCCATCACCGCGTCGCCGAACACCACCTGATCGGCCGCGAGGCGCAGATTGATATCGATGGCCGCGGAGGCAGCAGCGGAGGCGCGCATGAACTGCGCGACGTCCAGGCCCTGCGGCAACAGGCGACCAAGGTCGAGACGATCCACCGTGAGGCCAAGGCCGAGCGCCGGACGCGGACCGTGGCGCAGCACCCCGGCGCCGGAGATACGGAAATCCCCGAAGCTGGCCGCGAATTCCGGCACCGCCGCCTGCGCATCCTCCAGCACCAGCCGCAGCCGGCCTTCCCCGCGCCGCAGCATGGTGGGGTCCAGGTCTTCCACCGCCAGGCCGAAGGCAGACAGCGTGGTCCGGAGATCGGGGCCGGCGAACCGCGCACCGATTTCAAGCCTTGCCCCGGCCGTGACCCCGGCAAAATCCAGCTCCGTCTCCCCCGGGAGCAGCACGGACACATCGGACAGCGTCAGCCGCCCGTCTTCCAGAAAGGCGGCCCCCCGCAGGCGGCGAAGCGTCAGGCCCCGGAAACTCGCTGCCTCCGCGGACAGGTCGATGGCGACCGGCCAGGGCCGCGCCCCCGCCTGGCGCAGCGCGCCCACCCAGCCATCGAGGTCGAGGCGGCTTGCGACCAGGGAGAGGTCGATGCGCGGCGCCGGGAGCAGGCGCAGCGCGATGGAACCCCGCGCCGGCACGCCCGCCATATCGATGGCCAGCCGATCGGCGGCGATCAGTTCCGCGCTCGCGGTGAGGCGGCCGGCCATCCGGAAGGCGCCGGGCGGGCTGGGCAACAGGGCGGCGATATCGGGGCCGCTGGCCTCGATCGTACCTTCGAAACCGGAACCGGGGATCAGCACGCCGCGGGCCGTCGTGCTGGCTTCGGCCATCTGGACCGCGAGTTCCAGCGTCAGGATGCCGTCCCAGCCTGGCCGGCCGAGCGTGGCGGTGAAGCGCATGGCGCGCCCAGCCACGGCGAAGCCACCCACGATATCCAGCGCCTGGGCGTAGCCGCCGGAGGAAAGCCGCGCCGTGACGCCTTCCAGCACGGCGCTGCCCAGGCGAACCACCCCATCCTCGATGCGCGCATCGATTTCGGTGATCCAGCTCGGCGGGCGCAATTGCAGCAACTGGCCCGGGGGCCAGGGCAGCGTGATCTCGGCGCCGACCAGCGCGATCTCCCGGGGCTCAAGCCGCCCGGCGATCAGCGCCGGCAGGTCGAGGCGAAGCCGCAGCAGCCGGGCGGTGACGCTGAATTCCTCCCCCACATCGCCGATGGCGACGCCGCCGACGCGCACCATGGGCTGCGGCAGCAGCAGCAATTCGACGGGCCCATCCAGGCGCACGGGCCGGCCGAGCCGGTCACTCGCGAGTTCCGCCAGCCTGCCGCGCCAGGGTTCCCAATCCACCATGCGCGGGACCAGCCAGAGGCCGGCCACGGCGACAGCAAGAAAAAGGACCAGCGCGGCGAGGAGGCGTTTCATCCCGGAAGGGGGCTTCCCCAGCCGCCACCGCCGGGGGTCTCCAGCGCCAGCACATCGCCGGGCTGCAGCACCGCGCGGTCACAGCCGGCCATGGGGTCCTCCGTGCCATCGGCACGTTCCACCCATTGCCGCCCCGGCGCGCCAGCGGCGCCGCCCTGCATGCCATGCGGGGGGACGCGGCGGCGGGACGCGACGATCACGGCTTCCATCGGGCGCAGGAAGCGGATGCGCCGGCGGCTGCCATCGCCGCCGGGCCAACGCCCGGCGCCACCAGAGCCACGACGGATGGAGAATTCCTCGAGCCGAACGGGGTAGCGCAGTTCCAGCACTTCGGGGTCCGTCATCCGTGTGTTCGTCATATGCGTCTGCACCGCCGATGTGCCGGCAAAGCCGGGCCCGGCGCCGGTGCCGCCGCAGACGGTCTCGTAGTATTGGTAAACCGCGTCCCCGAAAAGCAGGTTGTTCATCGTCGCCTGGGCAGACGCGCAGGCGCCGAGCGCCGCAAGCAGCGCGTTGCAGGTCATCTGGCTGACCTCGGTGTTCCCGGCGACCACCGCGGCGCCACCGCCCGGGCCATGCGGCAGCGGAGACAGGAAGGTGCCCTGCGGCACCACGATCTCCAGCGGCACGAGGCAGCCATCATTCAGGGGAATCTCCTCCCCCACCAGGCAGCGGAAGCAGTAGAGCACGACGGCGCGGCAGACCGCCGCCGGCGCATTGAAGTTGTCCGGCCGCTGCGGGCCGGTGCCGGTGAAATCGATCACGGCGCGGCGGTGGGCGCGATCCACCCGCACCGCGACCTTCAGCGGTGTGCCGTCATCAATCGCCGTCTCGAAGCTGCCATCCTGCAGCCGCGCCAGCACGCGGCGCACCGCTTCCTCCGCATTGTCCATCACGTGGCGCATGTAGGCGCGCACCGTCGCGAGGCCGAATTCGCGCACGGCGCGGCGCAGTTCCTGCACGCCCTTCTCATTCGCCGCGACCTGGGCGGTGATATCGGCGACATTCACGTCAGGGCTGCGCGCGGGGTAGCGGGCGGAAGCGAGCAACGCGCGGAATTCCGCCTCCCGCATCCGGCCTTCGGAGACCAGCAGGAAATCGTCGATGACGACGCCTTCCTCCTCCAGCGTCGCGGAGCCCGGGGGCGTCGAGCCCGGCGTCAGCCCGCCGATATCGGCGTGGTGGCCGCGCGATCCCACGAAGAACAGAATCTCCGCGCCCCCCTCATCGAACACGGGCGTGATGACCGTGACGTCCGGCAGATGCGTGCCGCCGTTATAGGGATTGTTCAGCGCCACGACGTCGCCCGGCTTCAGTGTCGCGCCGCGCGAGCGGATCACGGTGCGGACGCTTTCACCCATGGCGCCGAGATGCACGGGCACATGCGGCGCATTCGCCACCAGCCGCCCCGTCGCATCGAAGATGGCGCAGGAGAAGTCGAGCCTCTCCTTGATGTTCACGCTGAGGGAGGTGTTCTGCAGCACCGCGCCGGTCTGCTCGGCGATGCTCATGAACAGGTTGTTGAACAGCTCCAGCATCACGGGATCGACGCGCGTCGCATCGGCGATCCGCGCGGCCTCCCGCTGCTCTGTCCGGCGCAGCACCAGGTGGTTGCGCGGCGTCACCTCCGCCGTCCAGCCGGGCTCCACCACCGTCGTGGCGATGGCCTCCCGGATCAGGGCGGGGCCGGGGATGCGGTCCCCGGCGCGGAGCGCGTCGCGGTCCAGCACCGGGGCGGGGCGGGCGAGGCCGGCGGAGAACAACTCCACCTCCGCGAGGTGCGCCAGCGCCTCACCTTCCGCGCGCGCGGCAAGCGGCGCTTCGTCGATCCCCTCGCCGGGGGCGGTGACCTCCGCCACGCAGGCTTCCACCACGACAGGGCGACCAGGCGTCGCGAAGCCGAAGCGGCGGCGATGCGCCTCCGTGAAGGCCTCCAGCGCCGCGTCATGGCTGCCGAAGGGCACGGCGAGGAAGCTGTCCGTGCCGGCGTAGCGCAGATGCAGCCGGTGCGCCGTGGTCAGCACGGCGGCATCGGCACCTTGGCGCACCAACTCATCCCGCCCCGCGCGATCCAGCGCATCGAGCCGCGCGGCGAGGTCCGCCATCGTGGCCTCGGCCAGCGGTGCTTCCACCGCCGCTTCCCGGATCACGCTCTGGTCCGCGAGGCCCATGCCATAGGCGGACAGCACGCCGGCGAAGGGATGGATGAACACCGTCTCCATGCCCAACTCATCCGCGACGAGGCAGGCATGCTGGCCGCCCGCGCCGCCGAAGCATTGCAGGGCGTAGCGGGTGACGTCGTGGCCCTTCTGGATCGAGACCTGCTTGATCGCATTCGCCATATTGGCGACGGCGACGCGGAGGAAGCCTTCCGCCACCGCATGCGGGTCCTGCTTCTGCCCCGTCGCCTGTTCGATCTCGGCGGCAAGCGCCACGAACTTCTCACGCACCACCGCGGCATCGAGCGGCTGGTCCCCGCGGGGGCCGAAGATGGCGGGGAACTGCGCCGGCTGGATCTTGCCGACCATGACATTCGCATCCGTCACGGTCAGCGGGCCGCCACGGCGATAGCAGGCCGGCCCAGGGACCGCGCCAGCGCTTTCCGGTCCGACGCGGAAGCGGGAGCCATCGAACTTCAGGATCGAACCACCGCCGGCCGCCACCGTGTTGATGGCCATCATCGGCGCGCGCATCCGCACGCCCGCCACCTGCGTCTCGAAGGCGCGCTCGAATTCCCCGGCGTAGAGCGCGACATCGGTGGAGGTGCCGCCCATGTCGAAGCCGATGATCTTCTCCAGCCCCGCCATGGCCGCGGTGCGCGCGGCGCCGACGATGCCGCCGGCCGGTCCGGACAGGATCGCATCCTTGCCCTGGAAGCTGCTCGCCTCGGCAAGCCCACCGGAGGACTGCATGAAATAGAGCCGCACGCCCGGCAGCTCCCCGGCCACCTGGTCCACGTAGCGGCGCAGGATGGGGGAGAGGTAGGCATCCACCACCGTCGTGTCCGCGCGCGGCACGATGCGCGGCAGGGGTGATGCCTCGTGGCTGAGGCTGACCTGGGTGAAGCCCGCCTCTCGCGCCAAGGCGCCGACCCGCTGTTCATGCTCGGGATGCGCCCAGGCATGCATGAAGGCGATGGCGACGGCGCGGATACCGGCGGCATGGCCGGCGGCGAGGGCCGCGCGGGCGCCGGCCTCATCCAGCGGTTCGATTTCCGTGCCATCGACGGCGATGCGGCCGCCGATCTCCGCCACCCGTTCCTGCAGCAACTCGGGCAGCTTCACCTCCAGGTCGAACAGCCGGGGGCGGGCCTGGTTGCCGATCCGCGTCATATCCGCGAAGCCGCGATTGACCAGCAGCAGCACGCGTTCGCCCTTGCGTTCCAGCAGGGCGTTGGTGGCGACGGTGGTGCCCATCTTCACCGCCTCGATCGTGCCGGGCGGGATGGCGGCGCCATCGGCAAGGCCCAGGCAGGCGCGAATGCCGGCGACCGCGGCATCGCGATAGCGGCCGGGGTTCTCCGACAGCAGCTTGCGCGTCGAAAGCCGCCCTTCGGGGTCACGCGCCACGATATCGGTGAAGGTGCCGCCGCGATCGATCCAGAACTGCCAGCCGCTCATCGCGCGCGCTCCCTTAGGCCTGCTGCTGATCACACCCCGGCGACGGTCCTGCAAGGCCGCGCCAAGGCCGCGACATTCATTGACAATTTATCGGTAAATCGTCAACGATTGGATGACGACCTTCCGAGGAGCCGACCAATGGCGCTCACTGCCAGCGATGGGGGACCTGTCGTCTCCTCCGCCCATCTCGCCGCCGGGGCATCGCCGGCGCTGTCGGAGGTGGAATTCGGGCTGATCCTGGCCGGCCATGGCTTCGCCCGCTGGATGGTGCGCTGCATGGCCGCCGCGGGGCGCCCGGGGCTTTCGCCCACGGAAATCCTCATCCTGCACACGGTGCGGCACCGGGACCGGCCGAAGCGCCTGGCCGATATTCTGCTGGTGCTCGACATCGAGGACGCGCATGTCGCGACCTATGCGATCCGCAAGCTGGAGGACGCCGGGCTGGTCGCGACCGGCCGTGCGGGGAAGGAAAAACTGGTCTCCGCCACCGAAGCCGGCGCAGCGCTCTGTACCGCCTATGCGGAGGTGCGGGAAAAGCTGCTGGCCCGCCCACTGCGCGGCTCCGGCCCCTCCGAGGCACAGATGTCGGAGGTGGCGCAATTGCTGCGGGCGCTGTCCGGCTACTACGACCAGGCGGCACGGGCGGCGGCGACGCTCTAGCAACCAAGCGTGGGGCCTGTGGCAAGGCGGGCGGGCGTGCTAGGACCGCCACGCTGGGAACGAGGCCTGCTTGAGCATCTGGGGCAAATTGATCGGTGGCGTCGCGGGCTTCGTGACCGGCGGCCCCCTGGGCGCGGTGATGGGCGCCGCACTCGGCCATGCGGCCGACCAGGGCGCGCTGCCCGGTCGCGGCATCGGGCCGGGGGCGGCTGATCTCGCGGCGCTGCTCGGCAACAAGGAAACCCTGTTCGCGATTTCCGTGATCGTGCTCTCGGCCAAGCTCGCCAAGGCGGATGGCCCGGTGAAACGGCAGGAGATCGACGCCTTCAAGGCGATGTTCCGCATCCCGCCGGAGAACCTGCGCGAAGTGGCGCAGATGTTCGATGAGGCTCGCAAGGACAGCGACGGGTGGGAGCCTTTCGCCGAGCGGCTCGGCGAAGCCTTCGCCGATAATCGCGCGATGCTGGAGGATGTGCTGGCCGCGCTGTTCTACATCGCCCGCGCCGACGGCCCGATCACCAAGGGCGAATTGCCGGTGCTGCAGGGCGTCCACCAGCGCTTCGGGCTTGATGCGGCATCCTGGGATCGCGCCAAGGCCGGGCAATCCCCGGGCAATACGCAGCGCGCCCAGGCGGATGCGGATGCCTATGCCACCCTCGGCGTGCCCGCCGCCTCCACCGATGAGGAGGTGCGCCTCGCCTGGCGGAAGCTGATGCGGGAAAACCACCCGGACAGCCTGGCGGCGCGCGGCGTGCCGGCGGAATTCGTCGATCGCGCAACGCGCAAGGTGGCGGAGATCAATGCCGCCTGGGACAAGATCAAGCGCCAGCGCGGATTGTAGCCATGCGCCTCATCGACGCGCCGAGCCCCAATCATGATTCACGGCCGGAAGGCCAGCCCATCGACATGCTGGTGCTGCACTACACCGGCATGCGCAGCGGTGCCGCCGCCATCGCCCGGCTGCGCGATGCTGAGGCGCGGGTGTCCTCCCACTATGTGGTGGAGGAAGATGGCGCGGTGTTTTGCCTGGTACCGGAGGAACGACGCGCCTGGCATGCCGGGGTGTCCCATTGGCGGGGTGCCTCCGGGCTGAACGGGCGCAGCATCGGGGTCGAGATCGTCAATCCCGGGCATGAATTCGGCTATCGCCCCTTCCCGGCCTTGCAGATGGCGGCGGTCTGCGACCTGTGCCTGGCGATCCTCGGGCGGCATCCGATCGCGGCGCGGGATGTGGTCGCGCATTCCGACATCGCGCCGGACCGCAAGGAGGACCCTGGCGAGTTGTTCGACTGGGAAGGGTTGGCGGCGAATGGGGTGGGGCTTTGGCCGCTGCCCGCCGCGCCGATGATGAACGCCAGCGACCCGCGGACCCTGCTCGCTGCCATCGGCTACCGCACGGACCTGCCGCTGCCGGTGCTGCTGCGCGCCTTCCAGCGGCATTGGCGGCCGTCCCGGGTGAACGGGCTGGCGGATGATGAAACGCTCCGCCGCCTCGCCGCCGTGGCGGCCGCCTGCGACGGATGAGCGGAGACGCGGCGCGGATCGCTGGCATCCTTGGCGCGTTGCCCGGGCACCGGGATGCCTTGCAGGCCCTGGCATTGGCGGGGCCGCGCGGGGCGTGGATCGGTGCCGGCTTCGTCCGCAACGCCGTCTGGGATGCGCTGAGCGGCCGCCAGCCTGATATCCGGGACCTCGCGGACCTCGATGTCGTGCATTTCACGCCGGGCGCATCGGCGGAGAGTGATGCTGGGATGGAGGCCGCGCTGCGTGCGGCTCGCCCTGCCCTGCCCTGGTCCGTCACCAACCAGGTGCGCATGGCCACCCGCAACGGGCACGCACCCTATGCCGGGCTGGCGGAAGCGCTGGCGCATTGGCCGGAAACCGCGACCGCCATCGCCGCGCGGCTTTCGGGCGGGCGCATCGAAGTGCTGGCGCCGCTGGGCGTGGCGGACCTGCTGGCCCTGGTGGTGCGCCCCGGCCCCGCCTTCACCAGCGCGCCAGAAGTGCCACGCGCGCGCATGGCGACGAAGGGATGGCGCGCCCGCTGGCCTGCCCTGCGCGCTATCGGCTTCGGCAGCGATTGACCGCAAGGCCCGGAGGGGCGATTGGGGGCGCGGTGCCGGGTGGCCAGACGACCGCTGGCGGGGAGCGATCCCTGTTGGAGGAAAGTCCGGGCTCCACGGGAATACGGTGCCGGCCAACGGCCGGCGGGGTTAAAACCCCAGGGAAAGTGCCACAGAAAGCAAACCTCCACGACGCCGGGCAACCGGCTTCGCGGGAAGGGTGAAAGGGTGGGGTAAGAGCCCACCGCGCCCCTGGCGACAGGGGCGGCACGGTAAACCCCACCGGGAGCAAGGCCGAATAGGGGCGGCCGGCGTGACGGTTCCAGCTTCGGCTGGACCGTGGACGCAGGGGCGTTCCCGCCCCGTCGCCCGGGTTGGCCGCGAGAAGCCCGCGGCAACGCGGGCTCCAGAGGAATGGTCGTCCACTGCCTTCGGGCGGAGACAGAACCCGGCTTACAGGCCACCCGGCACCACCCATTCCGAGGCACGAAAGCCCGTCCCCTGCCGTGAATTGGGAACAAATATCGAACAATGTCGCTTGCTGCGGCACAGGATTTTTATTCTCTGGCGGGGAACCAGGAACAGAGGCTATCCTCCTGAAATAGTTTAATTTTAACTCCTTCCTTCATGGGTCGCTAACGGTAATTCCTCTTGTCTGCCCATAAAAACCCATGCTATCCCAAGCTATCCCAGACGGAGCCCTGCTCGGGGGGGCATCTTGGGCTTCGTGAGGGATGGTCGGGCGAGCCGGCGGGGTCGGGGGGCCTCGCCGGCCGCTGAACGGGGACGGCGGCCAAGCGGCCGCTCATGGGGGTTCAGCATAGCGCGATGACCCAATTCGTGGGCACGCATTTTGGAAAGCTGGACCGCAAGGGCCGCATTTCCGTGCCCGCGTCCTTCCGCGCTGAGCTGGAGGCTGCCGCCACCAACCAGCTCGTCTTCCGTGTCTCCCACAAATTTCCCTGCATCGAGGCGATGGGCCGCGGCGTGTTCCAGCACATGGTCGACAGCATCCGTCGCCTCGACCACTTCTCGGAAGACCGCGAAGCGCTGGAGGCTGGCATCATCGCGGATTGCACGGTGCTGCGCATCGATGGCGACGGTCGCCTCGTGCTGCCGGAGGAGATGTTCACCGAGGTCGCGTTGCAGGAAGCCGTCGCCTTCATCGGCAAGGGCGAGCGCTTCGAGATCTGGGATGCCGAGGCCGGCCGCGCGCATGTCGCGGATGCCAAGCGCCTGGTGCGCGAACGGAAACTCACTTTGGCCGCATCACCCCTCAACTCGAATCCGGGAGGCATGTCATGAGCGGACATATTCCCGTCATGCTGGAGGAAGTGCTGGCAACATTGCAACCGCGCGCAGGGGCCATTTATCTCGACGCCACCTTTGGCGGCGGCGGCTATGCCGCGGCCATTCTCGATGCGGCGGACTGCACGCTCTGGGCCATCGACCGCGATCCGGACGCGATCGCGCGTGGCGCGGCGTTGGCCGCGCGCAATCCCGGGCGCCTGCATCTGCTGCACGCCTGCTTCGGCGATATGCTGGACAACCTGGCCTCGCACGGCGTCACCGCGCTGGATGGCGTCGTGATGGATCTCGGCGTCTCGTCCTTCCAGATCGACCAGCCCGATCGTGGCTTTTCCTTCCGCAATGACGGCCCGCTCGACATGCGGATGGACCGCGCCGGGCCTTCGGCCGCTGATCTCGTGAACACCATGTCCGAGGGCGAACTCGCGACCATCATCCGGGAATTCGGCGAGGAACGGCACGCCAAGCGCGTTGCCCGCGCGATCCTGCGCGAACGCGCGGTGGAGCCGATCACCACCACGGCGCGGCTTGCCTATATCGTGCGTGGCGCCGTGCCGCGCGACCCCAGCGGCCTCGACGGTGCGACGCGATCCTTCCAGGCGCTGCGCATCGCGGTGAATGACGAACTGGGCGAGATCGAGCGCGGCGTGGCGGCAGCGCAGTCACTCCTCGCGCCGGGCGGGCGGCTTGTCGTCGTGTCCTTCCATTCGCTGGAAGACCGCATCGTGAAGCACGCGATGGTGGCGGCCTCCGGTCGCGGCGGGCACGCCTCCCGCCACGACCCGGCATCGCTGCTGCCGCGCGGTGCGGCGGATTTCACCATGGTCTCGAACCGCGCCCTGCGCCCCGGCGACGCGGAGACCTCGGCCAATTCCCGCGCCCGTTCGGCGCGGCTGCGCGCCCTCGAACGTCGTCTGCCTGATCTGGGGGACTTCGCATGATCCGGCCCGCGAGCTTCCTCTGCTTCTGCGCTTTCGCCGCGGCCGGTGCGTGGCTGTATAACGTGAAGCATCAGGTCGCGTCCTATGACAAGGAACTGCGCGACATCCGGCGGCAGATCGAGCAGACACGCGACCGCACGATGATCCTGCGCGCCGAATGGGCGCTGCTGAATGAACCGGACCGGCTGCGCCAGGTCGCGATGCGCCACCTGCCGCTGGAGCCGATGCAGCCGCAGCAATTCGCCCGCCTGCCGGAGATGGATCGCCGCCTGCCGCAGGTCGTCGCCTTCGCCGGTGCGCCGAACCTCTTCGCGCCTCTCGTCCCGTCGCCCCAAGTCCCGGGGCGGGGCGCGGCGCCGACGATGCTGGCCGCAGTGGTACCCGTCACCGCCGCGACGGTTCCTGTGGCAGCGGCAGCCCCCGGCGCGCGCCCGGCGGCGGCGCCCGCACTCGCCCCGGCGGCGAATGCACCGCGCACCCCCGCGGCCGACCCGCGCGCACCGGAAGCGCCCGCCTTGCAGGCCCTCGCCGCCACCGTCGCCGCGCAGCGGGCAAGCCAGCAGGCGCGCGTGACGCCGCCTGTGCCGCCGCGGCCGGCCCCGATGCGGGATGTCGCCCCGCGCGCGCCCTCCCCTACCCTGGCCCAATCGGGGCCATCGCCGGGGTCCACGCCGCAGTTCGCCCCTTCGCCCCGCATCATGCCGGCCATTGTCACCGCGGCGCAGGCGGAGACGCCGATGCGCGCCACGCGCCCCGCACCGGCACCCGTCGTCGCCGCGCAGGCACCGGCACCGTCCTTCGTCTCCGCGCTCGGTGGCAGCAGCCTCAGCCGCCCCATGCTCGCGCCGCCGGTTCCCGTCTCCGCCTCGGCATCGCGGTAGGGTCATGACCTTCGAGCCCCCCGCCCCGGACGCCCCGCCCGCCGGCCGCCCCCTTGGCGTGCCGCTCGGCGATACGCGCCCCGCGCGGACCGACCTGGTGCGCGTGGAGCGGCCAGAACTGGCGCGCCGCGCGGTGCTGCAACGGACCCGGACGCGCCTGATGATCGCCGCGGGCGGGTTCACGCTGCTGTTCAGCGTGGTCGGCCTGCGGCTTGCGGATGCGACGCTGTTTTCCCCCGCCGCTCCTCGGCGCCTGGCGGCGATGGATCGCTTCAACGCGGCGCCGGTGGAACATCTTCCCGGCCGAGGCCAGATCACCGACCGCAACGGGGAAGTGCTCGCTGTCTCCCTGCCGGTCACCGCGCTCTACGCCAATCCGCGGGAGATCGAGAATCCCGCCGCCACCGCGCGACGGCTGGTGCGAATCCTGCCCCAGTTGGATGAGGAACGGGTCACCGCCCGGCTGACCGGTGAACGGCAATTCGCCTACATCGCCCGGTCCCTGACGCCGCGCGAACAGCAGGCGGTGAATTCGCTGGGCATTCCCGGCCTCTATTTCGAACAGGCGGAACGCCGGATCTACCCGCAGGGGCGGGCGGCGACGCACATCCTGGGCGGCGTCGATGTCGACGGCAACGGCACGGCGGGCGTCGAGAAGTATTTCGACGAGCGCCTGCGGTTGCGGCGCGGCGACCAGCTGCGCCTTTCGGTCGATGTCCGCGTGCAGCTCGCGCTGCGGGATTCGGTGCAGCGCGCCATCACGGAGTTCAACGGCATCGGCGGCGCCGGCATCCTGATGGATGTGCAGACCGGCGAAGTGCTGGGCATGGTCTCGCTGCCCGATTTCGATCTCGCGGAGCCCGTCCGGATCGACAATACCCCCCAGTCGCGGGAGGAACAGGGGCACAATCCGCGCTTCAACCGCGCCACGGTCGGCGTCTATGAACCGGGTTCGACCTTCAAGCTGTTCACCGCTTCCATGGCGCTCGAACTCGGTACGGTGAACATCTGGGGCGGCTACGATGCCTCCCGCCCCATTCGCTTTGGGCGCTTCACCATCAACGATTTCCGCGGCAAGAACCGCTGGCTCGCACTGCCGGAAATCCTCGCCTACTCCTCCAATCTGGCATCCGCGCATATGGCGGCGGCGGTCGGGCCGCAGCGGCACCGGGACTTCATGGTGCGGATGGGCATGGGGTCCCGCCTGCCGATCGAGCTGCCGGAAACGGCGGTGCCGCTGATCCCGACCCCGAACGCCTGGCGCGACATCAACACCATGACGATCGGCTTCGGCCACGGCATTTCCGTGACGCCGCTGCATGTCGTCACCGGCGTCTCCGCCGTCGCCAATGGCGGCATCCTGCGCCCACCAACCCTGATGGCCCGTGCGCCGGGGGAGGTGGTGGAAGGCACGCGCGTACTGAGCGAGCGCACCTCGGACACGATGCGCCGGCTGATGCGCCTTGTCGTCACGGACGGGTCGGGCAGAGGCGCCGACGTTCCCGGCTATTTCGTCGGCGGCAAGACCGGCACCGCGCAGAAGACCGGCCCGCGCGGCGGATACCTGGAGAACAAGCGCATCGCCGCCTTTGTCGGCGCCTTCCCGATGAACGCGCCGCGCTACGCCATCTACGTCATGGTGGATGAGCCGAAGCCGAATGCCCGCAGCCAGGGCTATGCGACGGCGGGCTGGGTTGCCGCGCCGGCCGCGGGCATGGTGATCCGCCAGGTCGCCCCCATTCTGGGCATGGTGCCGGAAACCGAGCGCGCGGCGGAAATCCAGGCTTCCATCACCATCCCGATGCAGCCTGGCCGGCCGCCCGCAGCGCGCCCTGCCGGCGCCCCTGCCGCCACTCCCCCGGCCACTCCTCCGGTTGTCCGCCCCGCCGCGCCTGCCGCCCAGCCCGCCACGCCCCCCCAGCCGCGCCCAGCCCCCAACACGCCGGTTGCCGCCGTTCCGACCCGCGCCGCCGAGGCAGCCCGCCCCGCCGCCGCGCCCCCCGGCGCGTCCCCCGGCGCGTCCCCTGGCGCGCAGCGGGAGGCGAGCATTGCGCTCCGATGACGCTGTCCTGTCGCGCCCGCTCCTCGATCTGCTCCGCGCGACACCCGAACTCCCTCCCCCCGCCGGCGATCTGCCGACGATCACGGGGCTGACGGCGGATAGCCGCGCCGTCACACCAGGCTGCCTGTTCGCCGCCCTGCCCGGCAGCCGCCTCGACGGCCGCCGCTTCATCGCCGAGGCCGTGGCCCAGGGCGCCAGCGCGATCCTGGCGCCGGAGGGCACGGC